>JAYVSA010000317.1:0-12656 GCA_043775765.1 Breznakibacter sp.
AGGATGGCTTGGTTGTGAGACTAATTTTATACGCCAATCCTGAACTAATAAGCCACTGTAGCGCATCTTCATAATCTCTTGCTCGGGCTCCCGATTTTACCGATTGATACATGAATTTTTTATTTTCACGCGAGAGTTGAGATGGAAGCGACGCCCAGATGTAATTTATCTTTGGAACATCTTTATTCTCGGCATGTTTGGAGAAATCGAGAGCGTATGCGTTTAATATATTTTGAAGCACCTTTTGGGTATCCGCCACATTACCCGTTTCGAGCAACGTTACCACAGCCTCAGGCATTCCGCCCGAAATGTAATACATTTTAAATTTATCTACCAAAGAATTGAAGAAGATATCGGGTATTGGTTCTATTGTATTAATGGTGTCTAAATAGGCCGAAAGCGTTGGGTCTGCCTTAGCTAAAAACTCAGAAAACGCAATGGGATAGATGTTTATGAAATCAACCTTACCTACAGGAAAAGATCTGCCACGGCTCATTGCCACACCAAGAAGCGAGCCAGCGCAGGCAATGCAATATTCTGGAGCTTCCTCGCAAAAGTATTTGAGCGTATTTAAGGCTTCGTTGCACTCTTGAATTTCGTCGAATATGATAAAGGTTTTTTCGGGCTCAATGGCTCTACCATGCACCAACGCCAAATTTTGCACAATTCGTTTGGTATCTTTTGTTGTTTCAAAAAATTGCTTCAATTCGGGTTTTGCCTCAAAGTTAAAATAGGCAACATCGCTAAATTGCTCGGCACCAAGTTTTTTTAATAGCCAAGTTTTTCCCACCTGTCGCGCACCTTGCACAATCAAAGGTTTGCGATTTGAGCTGTTTTTCCACTCTATTAGTTGGTTGATACTTGCACGTGCAATTTCCATATTTCACACTTTTAGTGTCGGTTTTGTGATTAATTTCACATTATTGGCATTAAATATCGGCAAATGTACAAAATTGATGGATTAGTTGCGTCTTTAGCTCCGCTGATCTTCGATTGCGAGACAAAATTTTCTTTGTGCTGTACTTATTAGACGCCCTCGCTAACGAGTATTGCCTTGCGTGAGGTGCAGAGCGAGAAACCCCACAGCTCACGGTGTGGAGCTTGCGGGAACACCGTGGGCGAGGAGTTGAAGCGGCGAACCGACGGCCTGGTGGCGAAGAAATAGGTAATTGGAAATAGTGTAGAAATACGTTGTTGATAGTGGAATGCCACCTGCCGGCACGCCCAAAATAAAAAAAGCCTCCGACATAAAACATCAGAGGCTTTTTTTCAATTGTTGTTATTTGAGAATCACTATTAATCGTGTTTAAAGAAACGAACGCGCACTTTGTTTATTTTACGTTTCATGTAAATTTGGCCAGCATACATGAGATAATACATGACCGGAATGAAGATGAGCGTAAGGAAAGTGGCGAAGGTGAGGCCGTAAATGATGGTCCACGAGAGGGCACCAAAGAAGGCTACGTTATCGCCACCAAAGAAGATTTTTGGTTCGCCGTGGGCTATTAATCCGTAGAAGTCGATGTTGAGACCGATGGCCAACGGAATAAGTCCGAGAATGGTAGCTGTAGCGGTAAGCAATACGGGTGTGATACGGGTTTTGCCTGCTAAAACAATGGCTTCACGGGTGCGGGTTCCAGTTGCTTTGAGCGTATCGGTGAACTCAACAAGAAGGATTCCGTTGCGCACCACAATACCAGCCAGGGCTACCATTCCCATACCCGTCATAACGATGGAGATGGTTTGGCCAAAGAAGACGTATCCGAGCAACACCCCAATAACACTGAAGAAGACTTCAATAATAATGATAAGCGGTTTGCTGATGGAGTTAAACTGCGTGATGAGGATAAATAAGATGAGGCAAAGGGCTACCAACATGGCTTTAGATAGGAAGCTTGCCGACTCTTGTTGATCTTCTGCTTCACCGGTTATTTTAACGGTTATCTTTTCATCTTTATTGAATTTAGCAAGCGCCTGCTCCACTTTAGGAAGCACATCATTGGCCGTATAATCTGTTTGTAATGTGGTTGTTACGCTAATGGTTCGCGTTGAGTTTTTGCGGTTGATGCCACCATAAGAATTGACATAGGTAACCTTAGCCACGGTGGCTAACGGGATAGAACGGAGTTGTCCACTGTTCATATCGCGGAAGGTAATTTTGTGGTTTATGAGCTTGTCGATGTTATGACGCGTATCTTCACTGTATCGAATTTGGATTGGATATTGATCTTCACCATCGCGGTATTTAGAAGCCTCGCTACCATAGATGGCAGTGCGGAGTTCGCCACCCACCTGACCTATTGAGATTCCTTCCATGTTGGCGCGCACACGGTCTACATCAACAACCACTTCAGGTTTGTTGTTATTGAAATCGGTTTCGAAGGTGCTACAACCAGCAATGTTTGATGAATCGAGAAAGGCCACTAGGTTGTTGGATGTTAGGACTAAATCGTCGAGGTTATCTCCTGCCACTTCAATGTTAACAGGCGCTCCAGTAGGAGGACCCATTACGTTTTTAGCAACTGTAATCTCGGCGCCCGCAATATCTTTTACGTTGTGACGAATAGAGTCGAGGTAAGGCAGTGTGCCCTGACCGTGACGTTTTTCGAACTCTACGAAGTTGATAGAAACCTTTGATTTATTGGAGGTTACAATACCCATTTCGAATTGCGATTGCGAAGCTCCCAAGGCTACGTTTGAAATGATAGACTCTACAATTGGGTTTTTATCGCCCAACACATTTTTTACCTTTTGCTCAACCACGCGAGTAATGGAGTCGGTAACATTGACATCGGTACCCACAGGCATTTTGATGAAAACGTTAATGGTAGTAGGTTCGTTGTCGGGAAAGAAACCCACTTGAGGAGGGAATGTTTTTACTAGAAACATTGTTGCAAAGAAAAGAGCAATTAAACCACCTACTAACCAATACGGACGGCGCCCAACAATAATTACGCGTATTATTTGTTCGTATTTACGAAGGATGGCTGGTATAATTCTTTTTTGAAAATAGATAAGAATTTTGAATCCCCAAAGGTTGTGAAAGACGTACCCCAGAGCGAGAATCATGGATAAATTACCCATAAACGTGTTGTCGAAAATTCGGAGCAATATGCCAAATGCTAAGATTAATGCACCGTAAATAAAGATACGTTTTGTTGGTAGTGCTTTCTCCTCATCTTCATCGTGTTTCATAAACGAAACCGCAAAAACAGGGTTTATAATATAGGCTACTATAAGGGAAGCAAAGAGGGTAATGATAAGCGTTGCGGGAATGTAAAACATGAATTTACCCGTTACGCCTGGCCAAAATAAGAGTGGGAAGAATGGCGCCAGTGTGGTAAGCGTACCCGAAAGAATAGGCACAAACACTTCGCCTGCCGCATATTTGGCAGCATGAGCAATGTCTACTTTTGTTTCTTTGAAGACACGGTGAGTGTTTTCTACCACCACAATAGCATCATCGACCACAATACCGAGGGCAAAGATAAAGGCAAACATCACCAACATATTCATTGTAAAGCCAATGCCAGGCATTACGGTATAGGCCAGAGCCATTGAAAGCGGCACAGAAAGACCAACAAAGAGCGCATTGGTAAGACCCATAAAAAACATGAGCACAATGGTAACCAATATAAAACCAATGATGATGGTGTTATTGAGGTCGGTAAGAGTGGTTCGTGTATGCGATGATTGATCGGCAGTAATGGTAACTTTAAGATCTTGCGGGAAGATATTTTCCTTAGAGTTGTCGAGTATTTTTTTAATTTCATCGGATGCATCCAAGAGGTTTTCGCCACTTTTTTTCACCACGTTGAGGGTTAAAACATTTTCGCCATTTAAGCGAGCAAAACTTTCACGTTCTTTAAAATCGTCGCGGATGTCGGCAATATCTTTTAAAAATACCAAAGCCCCGCTACCCGATTTAATAACCAGGTTTTTGAGCGTTTCCATATCTTTAAATTCACCCACCACACGCACTGCTCTACGCATGCCATACATGTCTATAGAACCGCCAGAAACGGTCATGTTCTCGTACTTAATTTTTTGGTCGATGTCGGAAAAAGAGACGTTGGCCGCCTGCATTTTGTACATATCCACATTCACCTGAATTTCACGTTCGAGAGCGCCCACGAGGTCTACACGGGTAATTTGCTTAAGGCCTTCTATTTTATCTTTAAGGTCATCGGCATACACCTTTAGTTTATCGAGCGGATAGTTGCCCGAGAGATTAAGGTACATAATAGGCATATCGGCAATGTTGAGCTCAGTCACCATCGGATCGGAAGGGAGGTTGTTTGGCAAATCCCGTTTGGTTTTATCTACCGCATCTTTCACCTTTTGGTTGGCAATATCGGTTTTAACGCCTGTGTTAAACTCCACCACAATAGAGGAGTAGTCTTGTACCGATGAGCTGGTAATTTTCTTCACGCCATTTATGCCTTTGAGGTTTTTCTCAAGTGGGCGCGTAATGAGGTTTTCAATATCGGCGGGTGAAGTTCCCGGATAGATGGTACTTACAATATATTGAGGTATAACGATTTCCGGGAACTGCTCCTTAGGAATGCTGTTGTAGCTAATTAAACCAAATACTGCAAGAAATAGAGCCAACATATAGATGCTCGTCTTATTATCAATAGACCAGCTTGTTGGTGCAAATTCTTTAAATTTATTTATCATCGTCTTAAATCTTAACTAAGTCACCAACTTTCAAATTCAAAAATCCAGCAGTAATTACTTTATCGCCATCGCTTAAGCCTTCAAGTATTTCAATAGAGCCATTGTAAGTAGAACCAGTTTTTACGGTTACTCTTTCGGCAATTAACTTATCGCCCTGCGGTTTAGCAACCCATACATAACTACCTGTTTTGTCGTTGCTTACCGAGTTAATGGCAATGGTATGCGCATTGGCGTTGTGGTAGTCATTGATGCGAAGAACCGCTATCATGTTGGCTTTGATGTTACGATCTATTTGAGGTAAACGAATCTCTACTTCAAAAGTACGGTTTGTTGGGTTGATGAATTTACTCACGAATGTAAGTTTGCCCGTAACTTCATAATTTATATCTGGAAAAATAATACGCACAGTATCGCCATCATTTACCTTTTGAGCGTAAGCTTCTGAGATGGTAGAAACCACTTTAATGGTAGAGAAGTTAACCACTTTGAACGATGACATTTGTGCAGATGCCATTTGACCTATTTTAACACTTACCGCTTCTACCGTACCGTTAATTGGCGATTTGATAGAGTACATGCTAATTTGTTGTTTTAGGGCTGCAATTTGTCCCTCTAAGCTCTCTTTCTGTGTTTTTATTTGAAGATATTGAACTTCAGAGCCAATTTTTTGATCCCAGAGACGTTGTTGCTTTTCAAACATTTGATTAGCAAGCGAGTACGATGATTCAAGCGAGTTTAGTTGCTCTTTTAACGCTTTATCGTTAAGACGAGCTAACACTTGACCTTTAGAAACTCTGTCGCCCGCTTTAATGTTGAGTTGCTCAATAACACCTGGTGCTTCGGTGAAAACCTCAACACTCTCTTCGCCATCAAGACGACCTTGAACTTCGATGTAGTGGTTAAATGCGCTTGGTTTTACCGCTTCGAGTGCCACCATTTTGGTTCTCACGGCTACTGGATTTGCAGTGTTTACCTCTTTTTCTAATGTTGTAATCTGTTGTTGCAACTCATCTTGTTGTTTTCTCAACTCGGCTAACTGCTTCTCTTTACTTTGTCCACAGGCTACCACCAAAAAGATGGCTAATATGGGTAGTGAAACTCTTATTACTCTTTTCATTTTTATATTGTTTTAGATTTAATTATTTGCATTAGTTAGTAATCTCTCAAGTTTTGCTTTTGCGTTCAATAAGTTAAGTTCAGCTTCGTAAAAACTCTTTTGTGCCAATAGGTATTGGTTCTGACTCGTTGTTAGTTCCATGCTCGTAACCACGCCCTCTTGGTATTTTACAACTGTTTTATTATAGACTTTAAATCCAAGCTCCATGCTTTCTTTTGAATTGAGATAGGTGTTATAGGCCGATATATATCCATTTCGGGTGGCCAGATACTCGGTAGTTAAACCTTGTTGTGCCAATATTTTGCTGTTTTGTGCCTTCTTATAGTTTAATTTGGCCTGACTTAAAGTGGCTAAGCGCGCTCCACCAGTGAGTATGGGAATAGATAATTTTAACCCAAAAGTGTTCTCGGCCTGGAAAGCCAATGCTTCATCCGTTAAGCTGTGATGGTATGCATAAAATCCAGCTAGTGTAGGCAAGAACTTCGTATACTCGCGACGTAATGATAATTTAGAAAGTGTTTCGGCTGTCTCCGCCAATTGGTACTCTACCGACGACTTAACATCAAAACTATCGGCCGTAATAGGTTGAATAGGTGCTAATTCAACCAGTTGATTAAGTGTATTGGTTAATTTTATTGGTTGATTAAATTCGACACCTAGCTGCATCTTTAAAAGCATGTTCACAACGTCAATTTGGTTATGAAGCGTCTCTACACCTGAGGATAAATTGTTGATCATAATTTTTAACTGATCTACATCCGACTCTTCAATAAAACCCTGTTGGTTTAATGCTTTTGTATTTTCATAGAGTTTGCTCGTTGCGTCTAAAGTAGAGGATAAGTTCTTGTACGACTCCTCAATTATAAGTACAGAATTATAGGCGCTTATGATGGATTCGCGCGTTTTATACTCGGTTTGATAAAGCGTTTTGTTTTGTAACCGCTCATACACCGAAGCCGCTTGCAATCCTACAATCCATTCGCCATTAAAAATCAACTGCGTTGCTGTTCCGTCAATCGCTCTTGAATTGTGAACTCCTAATTCCATTGGCGACCCACCAAAATCAATCATTGGGAGTTTAGGTAAATACGTATAAGTGCCTGTTGCCGTGGCTTGTGGAAGCCCTGCCGCTGTAACTTCCCAAACCTTCTTCTTTGCCACCAGGTAGTCTAAATTGGCATTCTTAAGATTAAGGTTCTCTTTCAATCCTAACTCAATCGCCTGGTTTAGCGAAAGTTGAAGCGTGTCGACTGGTGTTTGAGCCTTGGCACTATAACCAAAAGCGAGTAAGACCAGTAAAATGTAAAAAAAGTGCTTTTGCATAGTGTTAAATTTGTGATTTATAATCTTTTAATCTGTTTTCAAAATATTCTAATCCTTGAGGTGTAATTAAGCCCCTGATATGATAATTAAGCAGTTGCCACACCCATTTGCCCGAGGTAAACTCCTCAACAGTGAAGAGGTCGCCATCTATAACCACCTCAAACCTAGCAACATGTAGTCGGGCAATAATCTCAGAGTCAACATCATCACGGTATAGTCCCTCTGTTTTGCCTTGCTCGATATTGTCGCCAAAGAACATCGCAATCTTCTCTCGGCGTAACTGAACTTGTTTGCTGTAAATGGATGGAAAATACTTCTTTAGGTCGTAAAATGCCGCTGGATTGTGATCTTTCATCAACCTCATAATAAGTTTGTCAACCTCCAAAATTTGATCAATTGCGTTTAAATTATTGCAAGTTAGATAGATAAGATCTTGTTCGGTACACTGATTTTCAATTTCAAATACCTTCTCAACCAAATCGTTTTTGTCTTCAACGTGCTGATAAAGCGTCTTTTTCGAAATGCCAAGTTCTCGCGCCACATCGTCCATCGTCACACTCCTTATTCCATATTTCATGAAGAGGCAGTGGCTTTTCCCAATAATTTCTTTTAATTCTTCTGTCATTTTTAAAAAAACTTAATTTGTTTCGGAAACTTCTAGTGTGTTAAAAGTTTCCGAAGTGCAAATATGAAGATATTTTCTGGATAAAGAACGAAAGCGTGGTTAATTAATGTTAAAGTTGAGAGAATAACTTGTTTCTCCTCGTTTTACAATACAAACGTAAATAATTGATTCTTAGCAAACATTAAAAAATCGATGAATGGGCTCTTTTGGGCGGTGAATAGGGAAGATAGAGCGGTTTTCGACTATAAACCCAGATTCCGCATCAGAAATCTATTACGAGTCTATCTTCCTTCAATATAAGGTACTTACTCTATTTTTTGACCTCGTAGTAGTTCACTATTACTTCATCCAAAAAACATCCGTGAGCATCTTATTTTATTATAATCTATCCTCTCATCACGAAGTCTATTGCGTAATCTGGGATAAAAACTTTTTATGTTAGTTTATTTTAAATGAGTTTGCCAAGAAGTGCACAAGAAACTTAACCTTAACTCTTAATTCTTTCACTAAATTTGCACTTCTCAACTTTTAGTCAATCTGATTGTTTAGTTTCTTGATTAGAACTCTTAAAAAGGGGGAACTTTCAACCAGGTTGAAGCATGTAAATATTTGATAATGAGCATAGAAAATAGAGTTAAAAAACCCGACTGGCTGAAGATACAACTTCCCAATACGGCCGATTATAAATGGATGAATCAAACCATTCGCGACAACCAGTTACACACCATTTGTACCAGCGGAAAATGCCCCAATGCGGCCGAATGCTGGAGTCAGGGTACTGCAACGTTCATGATTTTGGGCGATATATGTACACGTGCCTGCAAATTTTGTAACGTTAAAACAGGGAAACCCTTGGCGGTAGATACCAATGAACCGTTGCGTATTGCTCGTTCTATTGAAATAATGAAACTTAAGCATGCTGTTTTAACATCGGTAGACCGCGATGATTTAGAAGATGGTGGTGCTTCCATTTGGGCGCAAACCATCATCGAAACAAAACTTAAAAACCCCAATACAACCATGGAGGTATTGATAGGTGATTTTAATGGTTTACAGCATCATATACAACAAGTTATAGATGCAAAGCCCGATGTTATTTCGCACAATTTGGAAACGGTTCGTCGGTTAACTCCAGTTATTCGTTCTCGTGCCAAATACGATTTAAGCTTAAGTGTGCTCAAGTTTATGTCCGACCAAGGAGTTCGGACTAAATCGGGCATTATGCTTGGCCTAGGCGAAGAACAAGAGGAGGTTTTGCAAACCATGGACGACATTTTGGCCGCGGGGGTAAAAATTATTACTATTGGGCAATATCTACAGCCATCTATTAAGCATTTGCCTGTAATTGAATATATTACACCGCATCAGTTTAAGAAGTATGAGACCATTGGTCTCAAAAAAGGGTTTGAGTTTGTGGAGAGTGGCCCCAAAGTGCGTTCTTCATATCATGCCGAAAAGCATGTTCGAAAACTAGCTCATTTATAGTATTTTACATTGGAATAAGCCATGAAAAACAATACCAAATTTGAAGATTTAGCAAAAATAGATTACAAAAAGGCTTGGGATTATCAGGACGAGATTTTCAAGGAATTAGTGGATATTAAACTCTTCAATCGCGACCATCTTTTGGAAGCTAAAGAGTTAACAAATAGGCTCTTATTTTGTGAACATAACCATGTTTACACGCTCGGGAAAAGTGGCACTCAAAATAATTTGCTCATTAACGAGCAGTTTTTGAACACGATTAGCGCCACTTTTTATAAGATCGATCGGGGTGGCGACATCACTTATCATGGCGAAGGGCAAATTACAGGTTATCCTATTTTCGACCTCGATGCTCTGGGGCTCTCTATTCGCGAGTATATTTTTAATTTGGAAGAAGCCATCATCTTAACATTGGCAGATTATGGCATTGAAGGAAGTCGTTTGGATGGATCTACGGGAGTTTGGCTCGATGTAAACAACGGTAACACGCGTAAAATTTGCGCCATTGGTGTGAAAGCAAGTAGAGGAATATCGATGCACGGGTTTGCCTTAAATGTTAATACTGATTTGACTTATTTTAACCACATCAATCCCTGTGGATTTGTAGATAAAGGCGTTACTTCTATGGCAAAAGAGCTTAAAGCGCCACAAGATTTTGAGCTCGTAAAAATCAATCTCAAGGAAAAGTTGGAGAGAGTTTTTAATTTGTCGTTTATTTAACTATTTTCGTGCCCCTCCTATATTACATTCAAAAATTATACGCTTCTTAAAGGTGATTTTTTGTGAATATTGTTTCGCAAATACCTGATAATAAGATTTGTATATACTTATCTTTTAGAGATGTAACGAAGAGTCATATATTAAAAGGAGGTTGAATTTATAAGAATGGAAAAACGTTGGAATATAAAAGAGAGTTGTAACCCAACTTTAGTATCCGAACTCACCGAAGCTTTGGGCATAGACCCCGTTTTGGTTAATTTGCTTATTCAAAGAGGTGTAACCAATTACGATCAAGCCAAATCCTTTTTCCGCCCCCAACTTGCCGATTTGTACGACCCTTTCTTGATGAAAGATATGGACCGAGCGGTAGAACGTATTGAGAAAGCCATTCATAACAATGAGCGTATTCTCATTTACGGCGATTATGATGTAGATGGAACCACCTCGGTTGCACTTGTCTATTCGTTTCTACTCAACCACTACAAAAATCTCGATTATTATATTCCAAACCGATACGATGAGGGGTATGGAGTCTCTTTTAAAGGAGTCGACTTTGCCGAGAGCACCCATTGTTCGCTCATTATTGCACTCGATTGCGGCATAAAATCTATTGACAAGGTTGAATATGCCAACCAAAAGAACATCGATTTCATCATTTGCGATCATCATACACCCAGTGATTCATTGCCCAATGCGGTGGCTTGTTTAGATAGCAAAAGAGACGATTGTAACTATCCTGATAAAAATCTTTCGGGCTGTGGCGTGGGCTTCAAACTCATGCAAGCGCTTTGTATGACAATGGATTACGATTTGGAATGCCTCTACGAGTATCTCGATTTGGTTGCTGTAAGCATTGCTTCCGATATTGTTCCTATCATTGGGGAGAACAGAATATTGGCCTATTATGGTCTTCAAAAGCTAAATAGTAATCCAAGTTTAGGTCTTAAATCTATTATTGATGTTTCAGGAGCCTCTGGTAAAGAGCTTAATATAACTGATATAGTCTTTAAAATAGGTCCGCGTATCAATGCTGCTGGACGAATAGAGAGCGGTAAAGATGCTGTTAATTTGCTCATCAGTTGCGATCCATGCGCTGTACTTGGCTTGAGTCGTGATATAAATGAATGCAACGAGAAACGACGAGATCTCGATAGGGATATAACTGCCGAAGCACTTTCGTTGCTGGCCAAAGATAGTACGGTTGATAAGCGTTTCTCAACCGTTATTTTTAATCCAGAGTGGCATAAAGGCGTTATTGGCATAGTGGCCTCTCGCCTTACGGAATATTATTACCGTCCTACGGTTATTTTAACCGAATCTCAGGGCTGGGCAACTGGCTCGGCGCGTTCGGTAGAGGGGTTTGATCTCTATAAGGCCATAGACCATTGTAGTGATTTGCTCGAGAGTTTTGGCGGACATACTTATGCGGCGGGCTTAACACTTAAAACGGAAAATGTACCGGAGTTTTCGCGTCGTTTCGAGAAGTTTGTTGCGGCCAATATTACGCCCGAACAACTTATTCCTTCTATTGATGTAGATGCAGTTATTAGTTTAACGAAAATAAACGATAAGTTTTATAGTATTCTCAAGCAGTTTCAGCCCTTTGGTCCTGGAAATATGAAACCGAGTTTTGTTTCAAATAATCTTTTCGATTATGGCACATCTAAAGCGGTAGGTAAAGTGGAAACCGACTGCAAACCGCGTCATTTGAAGGTAGAACTTGTTGAAAACCAAAGTGCTTGCATTCGTCAAGGCATTGGATTCTCTATGGAAGAGAAGCTTGGACTCCTTAAAACAACTGCCCCAGTAGATGTTTGCTACTCTATTGAAGAGAACTATTTTAATGGGGTTACCAGTCTTCAGATGTTGCTTCGCGATATAAAAAAGAGCGAATAAAAGGCAAATAATAGGATGTATTTATCTTGTAAGTGATTGATGCAGACCAATGAACCAACCAATAGATAATGCAAAAACAACGGCAAGTCCGAGTAAGTAGAGTTGCTCTATGGCTTTGGTAAAATAGAGAAAATCAAGAATCAGTGCTACGAGGAATGTTGTGCCAGCAAAGGCAACTCCCCAAATTTTAACGCAATTGGTAATAAGGTTGAGAAACCGAAGATTGCGCGTTACGGTAAAAACCCATAAGCTGAGTGCAAATAAACCAACAAAAGCTAAACTTATTACAACGAGAAAAAATATGGCTGGAGTGCCATAACTCAAATTGAAAACACCACCAACGAGTGCAATAATACCACCTAAAAAAAGCGTCATCCAAGTTAATTTTCCAGTTAATACAATAGACTCTTGAGCTTTAAAGTACGTGTTAATCTGGTCGAGCAAATGACGCATTAATGAGCGTAATAATAAGCTTATTACCAGTAGAATAAATCCATTCAGAAAAAAAACAGAGGAAGTCGACAATAGCTCTCCCGATGAGAAACTGAACAAAAATATTAGAGCCGTAACAATAAGAGAAGTGGCAACAAGGGCACCAATGGTGATGTTAAAGTTACGTTTAAGATTCTCCGAAATCATCTTATCTCTTTTTGTCTGATGAACTTTCTTTAGAATCGAGAATCTCAAGTATTTCACGTTCATAGTGCGAATCGAAACTTACCGAATCGATGCTGTTAATGAGAATGACTTCGTTATTGAGCCATTTGCCGTTTTCGTCAATCAGTTTTACCTCAATGGCATCTTTTAGCA
>JAYVSA010000318.1:0-4756 GCA_043775765.1 Breznakibacter sp.
TGACTTGCGATATAACTCTTTCGGGAATAGCTATTGATTTTGATAGCTCTTGGAGTGTTAATGAAGCATTAAGATAGAGCTTTTCGGTAGATAATACGAAAGATATTTTTTGTGAATAGAGTCCGATATCAGAAATGTCGATATTAGAACTCACATATTTAGGTTTTTCCTCAGGCTGTATTAAAACATGAGGCTGAATCATAGTTCTGTAAAATAGAATATTGAAAAAGATAAGAAAGGTGGCAAAGAGAATATTGATCTTAATATCATAGGGTATTGAAATATACGTATCGGGTACGCTTGCAACTGCCGAAACAATGCAGGCTATTATGTAGCCATACAAAACAAATTTTAACCACACGAGGTTTTGCTTTATTTGGAACGAATAATACTCTTTAAGACTTTGCTGGTATTTAAATAGAAGTGCAAGAGCTGAGAAGTTATAGGCGAATAAAAGTGCGTAGTAAATAAAATTAAAATAGAATAAATATTTGAATATCAAATTGTTTGTAACAATGGCAAATTTCAATCCATCGTCTGCAGTGTAATAATACGAAATAATAAATATTGTGGCTAAAACAAACGGAATCAGATGCAGGAAATCTATCGTTTTAAATCGATAATCTGGCTTGATAAGTACTTTAACATAGATGTAGATTAAAGGCCCCCATAAGAAAATAAAAGGATAATAGAGATAGGCTATTTGAATATAAAAGCTGATGTTATTCTTGAAAATACTCGACATTAAATAATTCAAAATAACTAAAAATTGCACCAAAAAGAATGTAGCTAAAATAATATTAGACATTTTTTTTCGCCCCTTATGAATTAAAAAAAAAGAAAAAATGGCCAATTGAAAGCACGAAACACTATTGATTAAATCTATCAATTTAAAATACATAACCCTGCTGCAATTTTTGTAAAAGTTCTAGAAAACACGGTGTGCTGTATATCCAATAGTTGCTAACGATAGTGACGTTGAAAACTAGTGAATCGTGCCCCCTCAATCTAAGACAATATTACATGAAATAAACCCTATATTGTTTTTTCATAATGATTCATTTTAAATTCACTCTTTAATTTAAATACTTCAAGCATTGTCTAAGAACAGTATCGTTCCCTATTTTATTGTTGCAAGCAAGATTTTTTAGCATCTCTATTTCTTTAGGACACATCTCCTTATCACAATCAAGAACCGATTTAGACTCCGATGGTTTTACTTGAGCCATTTGTGCGCATTCAATTCGCTCAACATACACAATTCGTTCTTTTATTATCTCCAAGGTGTCGAGAATATTTACAAAAACAGTGTCTCTCTTCATCGCAGTGGTTATATTTTGGGCTGATGCAAAAAACTTATTTTGCTTCGGTTTTATCATCTCGTAACCCGCAAACAAACCAACCATTACTAAAATAGATGCCGCAACTTTATAGAGCGGTATAGGCTGTTTTAAAAATCGCAACAGAACATTCGGGCGTGGTTCTCTAACAAAACTTGTTGCCTTGAGAATAGGCAGGTCATCTTGCGCAAAATAGAGTTGAGTCTCTTTAATTGAAAAGCGCATAGCACAGTATTCTACCTCTGAAATTACTGCTAAAACCATAAATTGATCATGTTCCGACAATTCTTCAAAATCAAATTGCTCAACCAATTCATAGACTTTTTCGATATTTTCATTTGCTTTCATAACTCATTCTCTTTAATTCTTTTCGATAACTCTTTAGTGGCATAAAACAGCCTCGATTTAACCGTGCCTTCGGGGCATTCATAAACTTGGGCTATCTCTTTAATGGATAAATTCATCTTAAACCGCAATACAATTAATGAGCGATAATCACTCTCTAGATTGCTTATCGCATCTTTAATATTAGCGACTGAATTCAGCTCTTCTGAAATTTCACTTGTATTCTTTATGATGTGTTGATTATATTTTTTTACAACTTGATAAGTTCTAAAATGATTCTTACACATATTGGTAGCCACACGATAAACCCACGACTTGAAACTTTGTGCGGAATCAAAACGGCTATTTTTCTCTAAAATCTTCAAAAATAGATCGTGCAAGAAATCCTCCGCCTTTGCATTATCATTATTGAGAGTAAAATAGAAGAAGTTGTGCATTGGTATAGAGTAACGTTTGTAGAGATAGTCGAGGGCTCGCATCCCCCGACTATCTTTTTGGTTACCAATGATTTCCATTAACTTTTCGTCGGATAATTGCTCCATCTCTATTTCAATGATTCTGTTACCCAATCCTTTGTCTCTTTTGGAAGATTATTACCAATTGCCAATCCCAATGCTTTCATTTTCTCTGACTTATTGAAGTCTCCACACTTTTTATAATGATCATACAACTTAAAAATCCCCGCTAAATACCCCATATTCATACGATTTACAATCTCCGTACTCTCTTCAGATATAAACCTATTGCTGATATAATCAAGTTGATACTTATTTTCAAAATTATCTTGCAGAGACGCTATATTATCTACATTCTCTGTAGAATATTCGAGCACCAAACCTTCGAGATACATATTTGGATACTTATCAAACTCTTTCCAAGAGCCAAGGCCGACAAAGAGAGGCTGGTTTGCATGACGGTTTTTAATAATATGGTCAACGATTTGTCCTTCATCATAATGCTTACCTCCAGTGGTATCCATTTGAGCAATATCCAACTCCTTAAAAACTTTTTCACGGAAAGAGTTAATGCCTAAAAAACTAGCATTAAGCGTTTTAACATCGTTACGCACGCCCAAAACATCCTGTAGTATCCACACTGGAAACGTATTATTATCGCCAAAAATCAGTAAGATACCATTTGGTTTAACCGACATCAAAACATTATAATTGTAATTTAGAACATAAGATGATTGTCCGTTTTGCTTAAACCATTTTTCGTTGTATTCTTTTCGTTTACCAATATCATTTTGAACAGCGTAATAAGCAACCATTTCAACACATAACCCTTCATAGTTTGGGTTCATCTCATAAGCCTTTTCTAGATATTTAAAATTTTCAAGAGAGGCAACACCACCATTGCGCCATTTCAAATAATTACTTGTAAATGTGTTTGGAATAGCTCTGTCCGCATTGACTACAAGAGAGTCGGGATTCATTAAAAAGCTATTTTTATCAACAAATTGCTGTACAGAGTCTGATGGAACATTAAAAAATTTATGGAGCGAGTATCTATTTGCCATGAAATAGTTGAGCCAAGCATTCTCACTCTTTGGATTTTTATCAATCTCCTTCTTCCAAAGTTCGGCTTGCTTAAGATACCACTCATGGGGTTTGGAAACTTTTACAATTGACTTCACCTGTTCCGGCTCTTGAGCACAGAGGGTTAAAATGTTGGCAAACAGCAGTATGCCGATATAAAGTATTTTTCTCATCTTATTTTTTTATAAAATTACAGTTTATCTATTGGTAACGCGTTACTAACTTCTGAATTCGATAATAATACACGCTCAGAGTTGAAACGTTCAAATAATTACGATAAATAATTTACCCCAACATTTTTACTACTTTTGCCTCCGAAGTAAAAAATGTAAAATGATAAGACCGTTTGCCATTATATTGGGGTTTTTAGCCCTTGGTGAAGCCATTGTGGCATTAACAGATATTAAGCTTCCATCGAGTATTATAGGAATGTTGTTACTTACGCTTGCCCTCAAGTTGGGGTGGATTAAGCTCTCATGGGTAAAAGGAATATCCGATTTTTTGCTGGCCAATATTGCATTTCTATTTGTTCCTGCTGGCGTATCCATCATGCTTTATATGGATATTATTGAGCCAAATATTCTTGCAATTGTTGTATCAATGGTTGTTAGTACCATTATTGTGTTAGTAGTTACTGGTCATGTTCATCAACTAATGAGGAGGTGGCTATGAAACCATTTTTAGAGAGTGAGATTTTTGCCTTAGCGTTTACCTTCTTGGTCTTTTATGCCATGCAACGCCTACAAGCGAAAACCAAGTTGCTGATTTTGAACCCTATTCTTACCTCTATTGTCATTATTGTGGCACTATTAACGTTGCTGCGCATAGATATTTCGGGGTACAAAGAGAATACACAGATTATTACCTTCTTTTTAAAACCTGCAGTTGTGGCTTTGGGTGTTCCGCTCTATTTGCAGTTAGAAAAAATAAAGAAGTTGGCACTGCATATTATTGTTTCTCAACTGGTTGGATGTATTGCAGGCATCGTTTCGGTAATTCTGATTGCCAAAGCATTAGGTGCATCACGCGACGTGCTTCTGTCGTTAGCCCCAAAATCAATAACTACCCCATTGGCCATGGAAGTTAGCAGAACCATTGGCGGAACCCCCTCGTTAACCGCTGCTGTGGTCATTGTTACTGGTATCTTTGGGGCCATATTTGGGTACTCAATTTTGAAACTTACAGGCGTTAAAGACCCAATCGCTCAAGGTATTTCTATAGGAACAGCGGCTCATGCGGTAGGAACATCCAAATCAATTCAAATAAGTCCCACTTATGGTGCCTTTTCGAGCTTGGGTATGATTGTAAATGGGGTATTTACGGCTGTTCTTGCCCCTTATATTATCAGTTTAATGGAGATATTTATAAAGATTTAAATCATTATTTCTTTTCTCCAACAAAATGGTAGTTTGCATCATCAAAAAGAACATTGAAAGTTGTAAGTGAACCATATATTTTGGTGATATATTGTTGCATCTGTACCTTCTCCTCATCGGTTAAAACCGCATGCGAATTGATATTCTGTTCCAATAC
>JAYVSA010000319.1:0-17838 GCA_043775765.1 Breznakibacter sp.
CACGGGATTAGTAGCGACTTCGGCCATAACACACGCTACACCCGCTGGTTTTGTGGCTCATGTTATAGACCGTGAGGAGTATGAAGGCATTGCACTAGACTTTCTGAATTCGAATGTAGATGTTATGATTGGTGGCGGAGAAGCGAATTTCACGGAAAGAGCCGACAATAGAAACTTGCTTGAAGAGCTACGTTTAAAGGGATATACAGTTCAGGAAAGCCTTAATAAGGTAGCTAAAAACACAACTCTGCCATTAGCCGTTTTTACAGCTCCAAAGCATAATCCAAAATATTTAGAGCGTGGCGACATGTTACCTCAAGCAACAGCTCTATCTCTCGATTTACTCTCAAAATCAAAAAATGGTTTTTTTATTATGGTTGAGGGATCGCAAATAGATTGGGGTTGTCATCAAAACGATATTGGGTATGAGATAGAAGAGATGCTTGACTTTGACAGAGCTGTTGGAAAAGCATTAGAATTTGCCAAGAAAGACAAAAACACTCTGGTAATAGTTACCGCAGATCACGAAACTGGTGGCCTTGCAATTACAGACGGCGATTTTCAGTTAGGTTCAGTTACGGCCTCATTTTTAAGCGGACATCATACAGGGGTGATGGTACCTGTGTTTGCTTATGGATGTGGTGCAGAGAACTTTTCTGGCGTGTATGAAAACACCCAAATATTTTATAAAATGATGGATTTACTTAAGCTTAAAAAAAGATAGTAACTCCGACTTAAAAACCATAGAGAACAGGTGATTTATCCAGATAATTTTGAAGAAAAGTTACGATTTAATAGAATAAAGGAGCTCATAAAAGAGGAGTGCCTAAGCTCTTTAGGTCGCGAGCGTGTTGATGGAATGCAATTTCTTACCGCATTTGATAAAGTGATTAAGCTTGTTGGACAAACGGAGGAGTTTCGGAAGATTTGCTTGGAAGAATCTAATTTTCCAATAGGTATTTTTGTCGATGTAAGACAACAACTCAACAGAATACGTATTGAAGGCCTATATCTCGAAGAGCAAGAACTATTCGATCTAAAACGCTCTCTTCAGGCGGTAAAGGATATTGTACGATTTTTTGCCTCTAAAACAGAAGAAGAGTATCCAATATTAAAAGAACTAGCCTTAAAGGTTGTTGTTTATCCGTATGTGATTGAGCGTATTGAACGCCTTTTGAACAAATATGGAAAGATAAAAGACAACGCAACTCCTGAACTTGCGCAAATAAAAAACGATATATTCAAAACCCAATCTTCGGTTTCGAAACGAATGGCTTCCATCTTATCACAAGCCAAGAAAGATGGTTTAATTGAGAGCGACACAACCATAGCCATACGAGACGGCAGACCTGTAATTCCAATATTATCGGCCAACAAAAGACGCTTGCAGGGCATCATTCACGATGAATCGGCAACAGGAAAAACAGCGTACATTGAACCCGCTGAGATTGTAGAGATGAACAATCAGATTAGAGAATTGGAGTATGCCGAAAGACGCGAGATTACAAAAATCCTTATTGAAGTTGCCAACGATATTCGCCCCTATATTGATGACCTAATATTTAACTATCAGTTTTTAGGAATTATTGATTTCATTAGAGCCAAGGCTAAATTTGCCATTAAAACAGGAGGTATTTTACCTAAATGCA
Source organism: Breznakibacter sp. (assembly GCA_043775765.1). Taxonomy (GTDB): domain Bacteria; phylum Bacteroidota; class Bacteroidia; order Bacteroidales; family Marinilabiliaceae; genus JAGPHP01. The sequence continues at coordinate 1,650 of JAYVSA010000319.1, forward strand.
ACAACACACCCCAATTGAACTGGAAAGATGCCACACATCCCCTACTCTACTTAAAACTAAAAAGTGCGGGCGAAGAGGTGGTGCCACTCACACTCGAACTAAAAGATAATCAGCGCATTATATTAATTTCGGGACCCAACGCAGGAGGTAAATCGGTCTGTTTGCAAACCGTTGGACTACTGCAATATATGTATCAGTGTGGCATGCTGGTTTCGGTAAAAGAGGGCTCCTCAATGGGCTTTTTCAACGATGTCTTTATGGACATGGGCGATGAGCAAAGCATTGAAAACGACCTGAGCACCTACAGTTCGCATCTTTTAAATATGCGAAACTTTATAAAAAACGCAACCGAAAACAGCCTCATCCTCATAGATGAATTTGGTACGGGTACAGAACCAATGATGGGAGGTGCCATTGCCGAATCGGTATTAAATAGCTTAAATAACAAAAAAGTTTCGGGCGTCATAACCACTCATTACACTAATCTGAAGCACTTTGCGTCGGGTACCGAGGGAATAACAAACGGTGCAATGCTTTTTGATACACACAACATTCGTCCACTCTTTAAACTCCAAATAGGGCAGCCTGGAAGTTCATTTGCCTTTGAGATAGCGCGTAAGATTGGTTTGCCCGAGGAGATTTTGAACGATGCGAAAGAGAAACTCGGCCAAGACCATTTTAATTTTGATAAAAACTTAAGGGAAATAACGAGAGACAAGCGCTATTGGGAGGAAAAACGCGATAACATTAGACGCAACGATAAGCAATTACAAGGATTGGTAGACCAATACGCCAAAGATTTACACGCCATTAAGGCCGAACGTAAAGAAATATTAGACAAGGCTAAAGCCGAAGCCAAACACCTCATCCAGAATACCAACAAGACCATAGAGAATGTTGTTCGCACCATAAAAGAGGCTCAAGCAGAGAAAGAGAAAACCAAAGAAGCCCGCGAAGAGTTGCAGGTGATTAAGACTCTGGTTGAAGATTCAAAAATTGATGGCGATGATAAAATAGATCAGAAGATTGCTAAAATTTTGGAACGTCAGAACCGCCAAAAAGAGAAGAAGGAGCCACATCAAGATCATATTGAATCCAAATTGAACCCCATTAACGAACCCAAAGAAGAGGAAGAAAAGCCTCTGGGTGAAGGAGACAGAGTTTTGCTCAACGGGCAAGAGGTGCCTGGAACAATAATGAGCGTGCACAACAATGAAGCGTTAGTAGCTTTTGGAAACATCTCTACCAAAGTTAAACTAACGCGCTTAACCAGAGTAACCAAGAGCGAAGAGAAGAAACTGACCAAAACGGCCAACCAAAGTTACGCCGAAGCCAGTACCTACGATAGGATACGAGAACGCAAACTCAACTTTAAACCCGACATCGACTTACGAGGTGTTAGAGGAGATGAAGCCATGGAGAAACTCAGCACTTTCATTGATGATGCCATTATGTGCTCGGCATCGACCGTTAGAATACTTCACGGCAAAGGAAACGGTATTTTACGCCAGCTGGTGCGCGACTTCTTAAAAGGGATGAAGGAAATTGAATCGTACGACGATGAACACGTTCAGTTTGGCGGCAGCGGTATAACCATTGTCAAACTGCGATAGACTAGTTGTTTCTCTGAAGTTTAAGAAGTGTTCGTTTCGAATTATCGCAACTCTGCTTGAGTTTGGCAATCTCCTTGAGCACAAAAGAGATCTCGTAACCATCGCGAATAGCCTCTTTATCATATGATTCGAGATAAATAGTGTAAGCAGAACCTCCTAAAAACTCCACACGTACCTCCTGGTTGCTATGCGATGCAATCAAATCGCTAATGCCATTATCTGCGCCATTTTTAAAGCAGATAACCTCCCACTTCGTATCTTCATCCTCAAAACGACGATTGGCAAAACCATCTTCTTTAATGATGTCACTTTGCGCTGTTAAGCTCCCACAAACCGCCCGCATATTGGTATGGTTAATGTTGTTTTCGCCCACATATTGAGTTGAAAGATAGAAATCGCCTCTGCTATTTAAATTGGCACGCACATAACTTCTGTGATATGAGTTTTCAGGCCTTTGACGCGTATGAATCAATAGAGTGTCTCCCCCTTCGTCCACAACGGTAACAAAATTAACCAGCAATGGCTTTAGCTCTTTCTGCTTGATAACCAGCAAACTATCAGTATAAAACACATCGCGTTGTTGCTCCAAAACAGCAATATCTTTGAGCAGGATATTGGCCTTCACCACCATTTCACGCTCTTTAGGAAACGCACTTTTGAGACTATCGAGAATGTTTTTGGAATTATTGAACTTTTTTTCGTCCTTAAGTTGTTGAGCCCGACCAATTAAACGAGATGCCAACTCCTTGTTGGAAGGACCACAAGAGATAATTGAAATTGACAAAAGAAGATATACAAGGTATTTCATTACAGACGATATTGAGGGGGTGAAAGTACACAAAAAATAAAAGCCCAATAAATTAAATATTGTAAAAAAAATGGAGATTGTGGCATGACACTGACATAAAAATAATACAAACCAGACTACCCCACCAAATTAATTTTAGCCCTCACATTTAGAGAGGTTGGCAAAGGTTTAAGCTTTAAAAATGCTATTACCTTGAAAAAAAAGGTTTAAAATTTAGAAAAAGAATAAGTTATATGTAAATTTGTGGCCTTAAATTAACTACGAGTTTTTGCATTTTACAAAATATTTAAAACACACACCTGATGAAAAGAGACAGTCAAATCTTTGATTTAATTGAGAAAGAGAAAGAAAGACAATTACATGGAATTGAGCTTATTGCATCTGAAAACTTTGTGAGTGAGCAGGTTATGGAAGCAATGGGATCTTGTTTAACAAACAAATATGCCGAAGGCCTTCCAGGTGCTCGTTATTATGGTGGTTGTGAGGTTGTAGACCAAACAGAAACTGTGGCTATTGAGCGTTTAAAGCAAATTTACGGTGCCGTATGGGCAAATGTACAACCACACAGTGGCGCACAAGCAAACATGGCTGTTTTTACAGCAATCATGGAGCCTGGTGACGTATTTTTAGGCTTAGATTTATCGCATGGAGGCCACCTTTCTCACGGCTCACCGGTAAACACTTCAGGTTTACTCTATCGCCCAATTGCCTATACCGTTAAAGAAGATACTGGCCGTGTTGATTACGACCAAATGGAAGCTTTGGCAGTAGCACACAAACCAAAAATCATTGTTGGTGGCGCATCAGCCTATTCAAGAGAGTGGGATTACAAAAGAATGCGTGAAATAGCCGATAAAGTAGGTGCAATATTAATGATTGACATGGCTCATCCAGCAGGTTTAATTGCTGCCGGATTGCTTGAAAACCCAGTAAAACATGCACATATTGTAACATCAACCACACACAAAACCCTAAGAGGTCCGCGTGGTGGTATTATTTTGATGGGACAAGATTTCGACAACCCGTTTGGCAAAGTGACCAAAAAAGGCGAAATCCGTAAAATGTCGTCACTACTCGATTCTGCTGTATTTCCAGGTATCCAAGGAGGACCACTTGAGCACGTTATTGCAGCAAAAGCGGTATCTTTCTTCGAAGCCCTTCAACCAGAATACAAAGAGTACCAAACGCAAGTTCAAAAGAATGCAAAAGCAATGGCCGATGCGTTTATTGCTAAAGGATACAAAATTGTTTCTGGCGGTACCGATAACCACTCAATGTTAATAGACTTACGCACGAAATTCCCAGAATTGACTGGTAAAGTGGCTGAAAACACATTAGTTTTAGCAGACATTACCATCAATAAAAACATGGTTCCTTACGATAGCCGCACTCCTTTCACAACATCGGGTTTTAGAGTTGGTACACCAGCTATAACCACCCGTGGCGTAAAAGAGGCCGATATTGTTCACGTAGTTGAACTAATAGACGAAGTTCTTTCCAACGTTGGCAACGACGTAGTTATTGCCTCGGTAAAAAAACGCGTAAATGCACTAATGAGTAAATTTCCACTTTTTGCATACTAGCATTCAGTAGGATTGTATTCAGAATATTGAAAGGAGTAACAGCAATGTTGCTCCTTTTTTCGTATCAGAACTCCATCCTATTAGATCAATTCCATGCCAGATATACAAAAAAATAGTCTCACCATTGCTGATGAGACTATTTTCACATTCACAAATTTAACTACTTATTTTTTAACCACTTTTTTGATGGCCAGTTGACCGTTGATGGTGGCAACTACAATGTAGATACCCGGGTTTTCACAACTCATGTTTACTTGTGTGGTTGCATATTGGTCGATAACTTTAATCCCCGAGATGTTGTAAACCTCTATTTTCTCAACTTCCCCGAATGTGCTGGTTACGTTAAGAATGTCGGTTACCAGTGATGGGTAAACATCTAAAGTACTCTCAGCTAATGTTTTACCAAGTGTGGTAAAAGTGCCATTTGATACCATTACAATTACCTCATCGGTGGCGGTATTGCCTTTGTCGTCGGTAATGGTAAGGGTGATGACGTGCGGAGCGGTGGAAAGATTAACGGTTGGAATAACGCTGGTGGCTATTTCGGTTCCGTTGTCAGTCCATGAGTATTTGGTAATGGTGTTGCCTGTCATGGAGCTACTTCCAGAGCCATCGAGCGTAATAGCTTCAGAACCGTTTTTATCGGCATCGAGAACCACAATATCAGATCCAGCTTTAGCTGAGAGTCCGTTGGCAAAAGCCACATCTCCATAGCCGTTGTATTTCATAACGCGAACATAATCTACAGCCATTTTTGCAGGTGTTGTTGCCGTTACTTGAGCTGCCGAAGTAGCATCGGTAAAGGAACCACCAACAGCTAGGTTAAGCAAAAGGTAGAATGGTTTTTTGAAGGCTGGTTGAGCTCCCGAAAGTGGAAATGGGCCTGTGTAGAGATTGTATTCTACGCCTTGATCTTCAATAACAAAACGAAGCTCCTTCTCAGTCCAATAGAGACGATAGATAACAAAGCGATCGCTCAGCGCATTGTTGGCTGGTGCAATGTATGGTTGATTGTAATACGTGTCGTACGCAATACTTGCAGCTCCTGTAGGATTGTTGCCGGCTACGGCTTTTGAATCGTACCAAATAGCGTTTGAACCCACGTAGCGGTTGGCAGAAACACTCGCATCGGCACCTTGTTTAAGACGTTCGGCGGCCTGATGACCCATTTCCATCATGTCTATCTCGCCATTTTTAGGCCAAGCCACATTTTCGATGCCTAAAAGCCAAGCAGCTGGCCATATTCCTGTTTCTACTTTAGGTGCTTTCATGCGCACTTCCACCAAACCGTATTTCACAGAAACTTTGTTTGCCGATGTAACTTTACCTGAAGTAAAAGGACTGCCGTTTACAGTCTCTTTTTTTGCTGTTAATACCAGTGCATTATTGTTTGTTTCGCCAGTAACAGGTTCGATGGTTACGTTTGGCGCTTGGTAGTATTCAAGTTCTTGATTGCCCCATCCACATAGATTCGCACCCAATTCGCACCCATTACCCGTAATAATGTTCCAGTTGGAGGTGTTGAGCGTGTTGAAGTTATCTTCCCAAAGGATTTCACGCACGTCTATTGATTGTTCGTCGGTTGATGCGCTTCCTGAGGCATCTTTTACAGTAAGAGTGATGTTGTGGAATCCATTGGCAAGGTTTACCGATACCGTTTTACCAGTGCCCAATGATACACCATTTTCAGACCATTCATACGAAGTAATGTTTCCGTAACTGGTAGATGCATCGAGAGCAACAGTTTCTTTTCCGTTTTTATCTAGATCCACAACAGCTTTGTCGGGCCCTGCTGAGGCAAATCCCTTACTGCCGCCAAACACTTCACCTTTACCGTTCCATTTTTTTACGCGAATATAATCAACATACATTTTTGCTGGAAGAGTAGCAGTTACTTGATTGGCCGCTTTTGCATCGGTAAAACTACCGCCTACTGCAAGATTTAAAATGAAGTAGAATGGTTTTTTGAAGGCTGCTGAGCTGGCATCGAGAGGGAATGGTCCGGTGTAAAGGTCGTGTTCTGTAGCACCATCGAAAACGGTGAACCTTATTTGGCCATCATCCCAATACATGCGGTAAGTTATAAATCGATTACTCAAAGGAGTTGCCGACTGGTAAGGTTGATTGTACCATTTGTCGAAAGCAATACTCGCTGCTCCACCCTGATTTTCGGCACTTACAGCATTTGGCGAATACCATATAAGGTTTGAACCCACGTAGTTATTTGGCGATACGCCAGCTGCCCCTTCAATGGTACGAGCAGCAGTGCTGTGTCCCATTTCCATAAGATCCATTTCGCCACATTTTGGCCATCCTTCGGTAGGAAGATTAGCGCCTAAGAGCCAAACAGCTGGCCATAATCCTGTTGCAACACCAGGAGCCATCATTCTAAATTCAACCATACCATATTTTATGGCCAGTTTATTTTCAGAGGTTATTTTACCCGAGGTGAATAAACTTCCGCCCAGTGACTCACTTTTAGCCTCTAAAACAAGGGCTTTGTTACCTGGTTCACCTGGTATATCTGCAATATTAACGTTTGCTTGCTGGTAATTTTCAAGTTCTTGGTTTCCCCAACCACATCCAGCTGGCAAATTACATCCATTACCCGTTACGTAGTTCCAGCGTGTTGCGTCGAAGCTGTCGAAGTTTTCTTCGAAAATTAACTCGCCCGCAGACCCAGTTGCTACCGAATAGATGATGTCGTCTGATGATTCATTACCATTGGCATCGGCCACGGTTAGAAGAAGATTGTGATTGCCATTTGAAAGCGTAACAACGGGTTTTACACCTGTTGCAATTTGCACGCCCCCTTCGCTCCAAGTATAGGTAGATATTGGACCGTAGCTTGCCGAAGCATCTAAAGTTAAGTTTGCTCCAGAAGTAACCGATTTATCGGCTCCAGCATTAGCCATAACTTTCTCTGGTGTAAAGACTTCACCTTTGCCATTCCATTTTTTTACGCGAATATAATCAACATACATTTTAGCTGGCAGAGTGGCAGTAACTTGTGCATTTGTAGTCGCATCGGTAAAACTACCACCTACTGCTAGGTTGAGTAGAAAGTAGAAAGGACGCTGAAAGGCAGCTGTTCCTGCTGTAACAGGGAACTGACCAGTATACATATCGCGCTCAACACCCTGATCTTCACAGGTGAAACGCATATATTTATCGTCCCAATAAATACGATAGATTACAAAACGGTCATCGAGCGATGTGGCGGCCACATAAGGCACATCATACCAATGGTCACTAGCAATACTAGCAGCACCCAATGTATTATTTGCAGCAATAGCACCTTTTTCGTACCAAATAAGATTGGCTCCTACAAAATTATTTGCGGCAGGAGTTGGTGGAGCAGGAGTTGCATCATTTTGGCGAACCCTCTCTGCAGTAGAGTGTCCCATTTCCATCATGTCTATTTCACCACCTTTTGGCCAGCCATCTGCCGCATTGGCGGTTCCCAACAACCACGCTGCAGGCCACAAACCAGTAGCAACTTTAGGGGCTCTCATGCGCACCTCTATCAGTCCATATTTTACAGCAATTTTATTCTCAGTAGATATTTTACCCGATGTAAAAGCACTTCCACCTAATGTTTCACTTTTAGCTTGTAATACCAAAGCTTTATTGCCTGGTTCGCCAACAATATCTTCAACAGTAACATTGTTTTGGGTGTAATTCTCCAACTCAAAATTGCCCCAACCGCACATATTTGCGCCCAATTGGCATCCATTACCCGTTACATAGTTCCAAGAAGAAGTATTCACGGTGTTAAAATTTTCTTCCCAAATAATTTGCCCTACCTGGGCATTTGCTGATGTGAGAAGCGCTGCTCCACAAAAGGTGAAAAATAGCCTGCTCTTAGCTTGTTTTAAATTCATATAGTTGTTATTTTTTATGGGGATAATAAAATAAATACAGTTGCCTCTCTAAGTTTATCGTTTAATAATTTTCAATACTCTGATAGTTGAATACCCTCTTAGTACCAATGAATAAACTCCGCTCGGAAGGGATTCAATATTAATTTGCGCCTCTGTTTGCTCTTCCGAAATATTGACATCGTAAACCGTATTACCTGAAATATTTACTAACGAGAGTTGATTAAAGACAGCACTGCCAAATTCTATATTTAATATATTGGAAACTGGGTTTGGATAAACCAAAACATTTGAATTCGCGGCATCTTCGTTTAAATTGGTGCCCGCACAACTTCCTACCACATAAGTATCATTGCTGGCCTGACTATTTTGTTCGCCACCCGAAGCAAGGGTATAAGTGTAAAAGTAATGAACGGTTTGCCCTTCCGAAGCCGTTATTTTAAAAGGAGTATTTGGTGTTACAATATTGGCACCTACTTGGTTCCAAACAGGATTTGCAGCAGTGGTGTAGAATAAATTGCAAATCGGAGTTCCTTTGCCATTCACGCCTGGAATAAAGGTAAAGGTTGGATTCGATTTGTCTGTTGAAACGGCCACCGTAAAGTCGTTGCTCGAAGTTGTTAATAAGCATCCGCCCGCTCCTTCGTTGGCCTGCACACTTACTTGAGCGGAGCCATGAATGGCGCCAACTGTTGCCGTAACCGTATACGAGCCTGCCGAAGAGGCCGAGAATTTACCTCCCTGATCTATTGTTCCACCCGTTGCACTCCAAGTTGGTGTAGTTGCTACTACCGTTCCGTTTGCGTCTTGCCCTGTTGCAATAAATGTTTGCGAAGCTCCCGTAACCATAGATGTGGTAGCAGGTGTTATGGTAATTGATGCTAAAGGACCTGGCGGGGTAACAGCAGCGTTATAAAATCCGCCAATAGTAATTTTCACTCTATCGGGAATGGATGTCACTAAGGTTGATGACTGATCATACACATCATCGTAAGCAAAGGCATACGTCTTTGTATTATAGCTAATGTTCACTTGATGAAAGAATTCAACATATTTATTGTGTGTCTCCGAACCAAAATATTTTGCCGAATTGCTCCAATCTTGTGCTTGTCCGCTTGGTACTGTTAAATCTATTGCACCACGACTGATAGCAGCGCAAAACTGAGCCTGAAATGCTAAATCTGCATCTTTATCGGGCGTTGCAGCAACTTCTTCGGCAATTTTACCCTTCCCTTCTATAACCTCTTGAGTGTTTGGCTTTCCATTAATCCATGCCTCAACGCCATTGGGTTTCTTAACTTTAAAAATTCCATTCTGAACAGTTCCTCTATAAAGCTCCGTATTTCCAGCTTTTACAACGAGTTCATTGGTTGCAAAATAGGCCCAAATACGATCAATGTAATTCTGAAAATAATCTTTTGAAACACCTGTATCTTTGAACTGAGCTATTTTTGACGGTTGCTCAATAATTCCACCCAATGGATCTCCCGAAAAAGGTGTTGTATTGTAGCAAGGAGCAAATTCGGTACCTTGAAGCTGAGTTTGAAATTGTTGAACAATAGTTTGGTGCGACAACAATTCTCCTGCTTTTAAATAGGCATTATTTGAACCTGCTTTACCCCACAACTCAACGCCCATAGGGTATTGATACGAATCAACGCGTGTCGTATTTACCCAAACACCGTTATCGGCCCAAGTGGTTTCAATAAGTTCCCATCGTATGCCATTATTTGGATCACCACTATTTTGCAAATCTGGCCCAGCATAACCACCAGAATTAAAAAAATGAATATACATTGGAGATTTAAACGCAAAAAACAGTCTGCAACCAAACACCTTTGGCAAATGAACCGTTTTGTTTTTGATATCACTGAGTTTTGTAAACATCGGTGCATAGCCCCAATCTCCTACGTTTTTGTGAAGTGTGTTTAATGTCTCGTCAATCTTTATAAGTGCTGGTGCATTCACATCATTGGCCTTAAAGTCGATGTACACACCGCCCATTCCAGTATATTGCCCAACCAAACCAACATACACCTGATCATCCGTAAAATCAGGGGAGTTATTCACTATTTCAAAAGGAAGAGTAGTTTGACCTTTTCCCCAAAAACTCACCAAACACAATAGCGCTAATGCCATCCAAACTTTTCTCATACGTTTTTTGTTAAATATTTTTTCAAATCACCTGTGTTAATAATTGTAAACAATTGTTCCGCAATATTAACAAGAAGCTTGCTGAGAATGCGCTATTTTAGCTATATGAAAACCATACTTAGCACATACATTAACCCTACAATAGAGCGACAATAGCAGTGTACACTACATTTTTACTACTCTATTGTTGCAAAATCACTACACTTTAGATTAAATATGAATCGTTCGGAAACAGAGGCACTTTCTATGATTATTGGTGTAAGAATGGAGACTTTTGTGGATAAAACTGGCTGTAAAGCAAGCCACTGGCTAAGAAAATAGTGTAGAGTAATTGATAGGACGAAGAATTTTTCTGCCAAGATGATGCTTCGATGAAACTTGGATTCTAGTTAATTCTAGTTTAAACAGATAAAAGAGGTGTTCTTGAGATGACGCTAAATATAAAAGGAACTTGATGATTTGGGATTAGGCAGAATAAATTAGGGTAACCGGTAACTCACTCGTGTTTTAAGGCAGAAATCATGGCGTAATAGGCTCCTTTTTTGTCTAAGAGTTCCTGATGTGTTCCAATTTCAAAACCACGCTTCTCATCAAGCATTAAAATACGATCGGCTATTTTAATAGTATTTAAGCGATGACTTATTATTACGGCTGTTCTGTTGAGTGTAATAGATTTGAAGTGTGAAATTAGCGTGGCTTCCGTAAACGAATCAAGCGAGCTTGTGGGTTCATCGAGAATTATAAGTTCTGAATTGTGGTATATAGAACGCGCCAAGGCTATTCGTTGCCATTCGCCCTGACTAAGCATCTCGCTTCCTTCAAACAAATTACCAAGTGTATTCTCATAACCTTCAGGTAATTCTCTTAATAATTCATCAACACCAGCTACTTTTGCCGAAGATTTTATCTCTTCAATCTCACCACTTTTGGTAACATCACCAAACCAAATATTCTCTTTGGCAGAAACGTTGTATAACGTAAAGTCTTGAAATATAGCGCTTACATTCTTTGAAATACTCTCCTTCTTGATTTTACTGATATCTATTCCGTCAATTTTTATTTTTCCAGACGTAGGCTCATATAAACCACATAACATCTTTACAAGTGTTGTTTTTCCACACCCGTTAGCCCCAACAATGGCCAATGTTTCGCCAGCATTAATGACCAAATTAAAATCTCGAAAAACATTTCTTGAACTATGAGGATATTTGAAACTAACATTCTCAAACACAACACCTTGCTCAATAGGTGCAGGAAAATAACAATCTCGTTCTTGCTTATCCTCTTTTATTTCAAAATCAAAAAATTCAAAAAGATCTTTTAAATAGAGACTATCTTCATATAAGTTAGCAATCTTAATTAAGAAGTCTTGTAAAACGCTGTGTCCGCGCTGAAGAATTAAAAAATACATAACCATACTGCCTTCGGTTATCTTTCCCTTGTAGGCAAAAAGTGCTATTAAGCTATATAATCCAAAAAGTGCAATGGCCGTTAAAATCTGAACGTAAGTTTCGCTCTTGGTCGCAATCCAAATAGTATTGAGTTGCTTGCTCCTCAACGAACTAATGGTTGTTTGATAACGCTCCTGAAAGAGACCACCAAGGTTAAAAAGTCGCACCTCTTTAGCAAAGGTTTTATCAGTTAACAGAATGTCGTAATAGTTTACTTTGCGCTCTTCTGTTGTCTGTTTTCGCCTTAAATCGTATAAATCTCTGGAGTTTTTGAGGCGAATATAGATAATTGGCACAGAAATAAGTATTACAACCAGCGTAACTACCCAATGAAGTGTTACTAAAACAACAGAAACAATGAGCAGTGTAATGATATTCTGAATTAACGATACAAGTCCAAAGAATATTCGTGCAGGACGAAAAGATGATTCAATCACGGCTCGATGATGAATGTCTTGAAAATGAAAATCTTCGAAGTAGGAGAAATTCATTTTTGTCGTGCGCGCATGAATTTTAGCTTTAATGTTGTCACTCACAAAGTAAGAGTGGCGTTCACGGATGTAGTTGCCAAATGATCCAGCCAATGAGTTTATTAAAAAAACAACACCCGCTAAAATGAGAATAAATATTAAATCGGTGAGATCTGATGGCTTATGTCCATCCTTTATAAGTGCCGATGACGTATCGATAAGAACTTTAATCAGATAAATAAACAGCAATGGCATAAGTCCCTTAACAATCAAAAGAACGCCATTGTATATTGCCCATTTGGGTGAACTCTCCCAAACCAGCAGCAGGGCTCTTTTGGTCTCGTTCCAACGTTGTTTGAAATTTGAATAGTTCATTAAGCTCACATCTGATAATAGTCAAATATGCAACTATTTTATCTACTAACAAATACTACCCGTTACTTTATGCGAGTAATTTCCGTATTTTTTGAACACCTATAACACCAAAAAATAAGACATAATGTGAGAGTGGCGATAAATAGACCACCAATTTCCCAAGAACTGTATAAAAAGCAGATAGGAGATTAATTGTTTTATATTCTCTCACAACAAAAATTGCTTTACCTACAACGCACTCTTTCGGGATTAGCGCATCGGGATTTCTGTTGAAATCACCCCAAAGGAGTAGCGAATTGGACGATATTTTGTGCAACCGATGAATTACAAGAGTCTCCTCAGTCCTAAAAACGAGAATATCTCCTATTTTATAATCATTTCGTTGCTCTATAATAAACTCATCACCCGCCCTAAAAAAAGGAAGCATGCTACAACCCGAAGCTTTCATCTGAATTTTGTGCTTCTCCTTGAGTAACTCAACAGTAAAATCCTGTATTTTTATCGATTCCACAATTAGAGTTTTAAATTACGTACAAGTGCTACAACATCTGTATCGGGCTTAAATCCGAGTTCGTAAACTGGAATTTCTGAAATTAAGTTCTCTGTTCTATCTAAATGAATTGCAATTATTTTTGGGTCGAAAAACTGTTGCATAAAATTGGCCATAACCTTGCTCAAAGCTTTAACACCACCTATTTTTGTACAATAATTAATAGGAGATTGGGAGAGGAGAAATATTGCTTTAAGGGCGGCACTTTTTGCAAAATCATTATAATGTGGCATTGGTGTATTGTAAAACGAATAACCTTGCTCCGTTTTAGAAATCAACAATCTATCATCGTTGACAATTTCAGCGCCAAGGCTATGCCAAAGCCAAGCCATCGTGCTTTTACCCATTCCCGAAACCCCAGTAAAGATGTAGCCATTATCTCCATCTTTTACACCGGAGCCATGTATTAAAAAACCACCATGCACCTGCTGCAATCGGGTAAGAATTAAAACGCCAAAAGGATGTGTAAATGGATTGATTGATAAAGTGGTAATATTCTCTTTGGGTTTCAAGAAAACATCGACCATGCGTCTATTTTCGTGATAGGTAAAATAAGCACTCTCTAATTCAGGATGATTGGAGTAAATAACAGAATAGCTAATTATGTCTTTATATTGATGTACTTTCCAAATATTTTGAAAGTATAATTCATCTTTACTCTCAGCTACAAACAACTCCTCCCCAAGGTTCTGGGGCATTGAATCACTGATTTGGAATCGTAATGAAATATTTATTTGATTGCTGTTGGTTGGAATGTGTCTAAAATCATCAATATTATCGGAAATGATTTTAATTTCATCGGCCGCTTGTACGTCAAACGTAAAATTACCGATTGAAAAGCCTATTGCCACATTAAACGAAATTACGGAGCTATTTGTATACTGGTTTTGAGCCACCAAATGGTGAGTTGCCTTTAGGTTTTGGTGTTGGATTTGGATTTGGATTTTTTATTGCAAATTCGGGGTTACCCGTTGGCGTCATTACTGAAATTGCATAGTCAATGACCTCCATTTGAACTGAAGGTTTTATATAGGATCTCTTCTTGGTAGAAAATTTATTCATCAACTAATTTAAATTATTACTTCTTAATTCTAATGTTTTTTCTCAGACCCTTTTACTACGCAAAATTTAATAATAAGTTCCAATAAAAAAATAAAAACTCACCTTCACTGTACAACAAGAAAAAAACACTATTCCATTTAAGGAGCAAATCTATTAATAATTTGTTATGTTACAAATAAATATCGAAAAAAGAAATAAGAATTTAAGGATTTTTATATCAAATGTGTGTTTTGGATCATCCAAATTGGCTTCCATTAAAATAAAACTACCCAAATTATGAGTCAATTACCCTCAAAATTAGTCGGTTGTTTTATCAATTAAGGATTGTCTGTGAATTAAAAATTCATGCAATTTCAATAATTCCCATCTTTTCAGATTCTTCTAAGAACTCTTTTAAATCAGTTGTTGCTATTTCTGTACTCACGTCAAACTCCGCTAAAATATTCTCAAGTAAATAATCGACAGCTCTTGGCTGGTTAAGTTGTTGGTATACAAACACCCCTAACTGATTGAGTGTATAGACTTTATCCATATTCACAACATTCTGAGTAATTTCTACCAAAACACCCTCGTCGCCCATCATTTTAAATACAAAACCAGCGGTTCGACTGACTGTTTTATTCGAAAATTGAGTTGTCATTTAAAACAATTTTAATATTTCAACAAAAGTAAAATAAATAATGGCTGTATGGTAGATTTATGCAAAATGTGAGAATGAAGTTTGGCATTAAATATCTTTAACTAAACTTTAACTTTAAATCTGTTAGTTTTAGCGGTTTTGTTAGCATTTAAGGCAAATATTGGAAAAAGAACATTTCTTAATATGATTTTTTTTCTCTACTTTTGCCAAAATTTTTTAATCTCAAAACCGATAGATATGTCTTTTATTACGGATAAAATTGTTTCCGATGGATTGACCTTCGACGACGTTCTGCTCATTCCTGCTTACTCGGAAGTGTTGCCTCGCGAAGTTAATTTGTCATCGCATTTCTCACGAAATATCCTTCTTAATACGCCTATCGTATCGGCCGCAATGGATACCGTTACCGAAGCTAATTTAGCTATGGCTATTGCGCGTGAAGGTGGTATTGGTGTTATTCATAAGAATATGACCATTGACGAGCAAGCAAAACAAGTGCATATTGTTAAACGTGCCGAAAATGGTATGATTTACGAGCCTGTTACCATTAATAAGGGTAAAAAAGTTGGGGATGCACTTAAAATGATGGCCGAATATAAAATTGGTGGTATTCCTGTTGTTACCGAAAAAGGTATTTTGGTAGGTATTGTTACAAATCGTGATCTTCGTTTTGAGAGCGATATGAACAAAAGCATCGATGAGGTAATGACGAAAGAGCATATCATAACTACCGATCAATCAACCGATTTGGAGCATGCAGCAGCAATTCTTCAAAAATATAAAATCGAAAAATTACCTGTAGTCGATAAGGATAATAAACTTATTGGTTTGCTTACTTACAAAGACATTACTAAAGCAAAAGATAAACCGTTGGCTTGTAAAGACTCAAAAGGTCGTTTGCGTGTGGCTGCAGGTGTTGGTGTTACGCACGATACGTTTGATCGCATTTCAGCTCTTGTTGAGGCTCGCGTAGATGCTATTGTTATTGACACAGCTCATGGGCACAGCAAAGGTGTTATTGATATGCTTAAATTAGCTAAAGCAAAATTCCCTCAAATTGATATCGTTGTTGGAAATATTGCTACTGCAGAGGCTGCAATTGCTTTAGAAAAAGCGGGTGCCGATGCGGTTAAAGTTGGTATTGGTCCGGGTTCTATCTGTACTACGCGTATAATTGCTGGTGTGGGTGTACCTCAGCTTTCAGCTATTTACGAAGTTTCTAAAGCGCTTAAAGGTTCTGGAGTTCCTGTAATTGCCGATGGTGGATTGCGTTATTCTGGCGATATTGTTAAGGCAATGGCAGCAGGAGCAAACAGCGTTATGGCAGGTTCACTTTTCGCAGGCGTTGAAGAGTCTCCAGGCGAAACCATTCTTTACAACGGTCGTAAATTTAAATCGTATCGTGGAATGGGTTCTATTGAGGCGATGCAAAAGGGTTCTAAAGACCGATATTTCCAAGATGTAGAAGACGATATTAAGAAACTGGTGCCTGAAGGTATTTCTGCTCGAGTTCCGTATAAAGGATCATTGTACGAAGTTATCTATCAGTTAATTGGTGGACTTAGAGCTGGAATGGGTTATTGCGGTGCTGCTACAATTGAA
>JAYVSA010000320.1:0-1686 GCA_043775765.1 Breznakibacter sp.
TTCTATATAATTGATGAAAGCCGTATTAACAACCTTGTTGCCACCTGGAGTTGGGTAGTTGCCCGTAAAATACCAGTCGCCTTTGTCGTTAGGACAAGCAATGTGCAAGTTATCAACCGTTTGAAATACTATTTTAATCTCGGCCGTTGTACCAGCAGGTGTGAGCATTTTTGCTATTTGTATCGAAATCTGCTCGTCTGTATATGGCTTGTATATCTCGGTTACATAATTCACAATCTCCTCTTTTGGCAGATATTGTTGGTCTTTGCAACGGTTATAAACGCTCTGTATTAAATCTTCATGCCCATCTTCTCGAAGCAGTTGCATGGTTGCTGCAAAGGCGCAAAAGTCGCCCATCTTAGCCATGTCAATACCATAGCAGTCGGGGTAGCGAATTTGTGGTGCACTCGATACAATGATGATTTTCTTTGGATGCAAACGATCCAGTATTTTGATGATACTTTTCTTAAGTGTTGTTCCTCGTACAATAGAGTCGTCTATAATTACCAGTGTATCCTCATCGTTCTGAACAATGCCATATGTTACATCGTATACATGCTCCACCATGTCATCACGACTCTTGTCGTTGGTAATGAAGGTGCGCATTTTAACATCTTTAATCGCTATTTTTTCCACCCTAGGCTCTTCCGAGAGTATCGTCTCAAGTTCCTCGTCGGTAATAGCAGTGCCTAAAAGTTTAATGCGCTCACGTTTCTTTATGTTCAACTCCGTTCTAATACCCTCTATAAGGCCGTAAAACGCCGTTTCTGCCGTGTTTGGAATGTATGAAAATACCGTGTTTGCCACATCGTAATCTACTTTTTTCAAAATCATTGGAGCCATTAATCTGCCCAATTCTTTGCGTTCTTGGTAAATGCTTTTATCGCTACCTCGCGAAAAATAGATGCGCTCAAACGAACACGACTTACGTTCTTGAGGTACCTTTACCAGCTCTTCGGTAACGGTGCCATCTTTCTTAATTATCAGTCCGTAACCTGGTTTTAGCTCTTGTACATCACCAATCTTTACGTTTAATGCCGTTTGAATAACAGGGCGCTCAGAGGCTACCACTACAATCTCATCATCCTGATAGTAATGAACTGGGCGAATACCCCACGGATCGCGAAATACAAAGGCATCACCATGACCAATAATGCCAGCAATAGCGTAACCGCCATCCCATCTTCTACTCGATCTCTCAAGTATTTTACGAATATTTAAGTCGCGCTCAATAGCCAATGAAATAGCACTATTGTCGAGTCCTTCATTTTTATATTTTCTAAACAGAAACTGAACCTCTTCGTCAATAAAATGGCCCACATTTTCAAGAATTGTTACCGTATCGGTGTAGTCTTTTGGATGCTGACCCAAATCAACCAGTGCATTGTAAATCTCATCAACATTGGTCAGGTTAAAGTTGCCCGCCATTACTAAGTTTCGCGATCGCCAGTTGTTTTCACGCATCACTGGGTGAACGTAATCAATGTTGTTGTTGCCAAAAGTGCCGTATCGAAGGTGACCAAGATAAAGCTCACCAGCAAAAGCCAAATTTTCTTTCGCCCATTTCACATCATCAAAATTCTCGGCAGAGAACCCCTCTGCGGCCAAATGGCTGTCGTTTATTCTTGTAAAAACGTCCTGAATAGGGTTGGTTTTGTTGCTACGAAACCTAGAAAAGTACTTTTT
>JAYVSA010000321.1:0-2532 GCA_043775765.1 Breznakibacter sp.
TTTTGGGCACCGTTCATCCCGATAAACTCATAACGAATGCCAATGCCAAAGAGGGCGATGTGCTGATTCTAACCAAGCCTCTTGGGGTTGGGGTTTTAATTGCCGCTAAGCGGGTAGAGTTGGTCTCCGATGAGAATTATCAAGCAGCACTCAATAGCATGAAACAGCTCAATAAACAGGGGTGTAAGGTGATGCAACAGTTTGACATAAAGGCTGCTACCGATGTTACTGGCTTTGGCTTTCTAGGTCATGCCATGAAAATGGCCGAAGCGAGTGGTGTTAGTTTTCAAATATTTTCTTCTAAACTGCCAATGCTTAATGGTGTTGAAGAACTTTTAGATAAAGGATGTATTTCTGGTGGAGCATTTAGAAACCTTAAGTTTGTGGACAATGCAGTACATTTTAGCAATGAAGTTCATTACAATAAAAAAATGGTGGCCTGCGATGCCCAAACATCGGGAGGACTGCTCTTTTGCGCTAAACCAGCCAATGTAGAAGCTATTTTACAGCACCTAAAAACCGAAGGCATAAATGGTGTTGTGGTTGGTGAGGTGATGCCCAAGAGTGGTAAGGATATTTATATGGTATAAATCCTTCGGTTTTTAACATGTTTGCCTCGCCACTCTTTATTCCAAAGTTGCTTTTCTGTTTTCTTTCTTTACGCTCTCTCCTTTACCATTTATAATGCTTTTTACAACGCTTTGTTCGTTGCCATTGAGCCAAAAGGTGAGTTTGTGGTGTATGTTTGGCTCAATTGCTGATGGTGTTTCAATGGCATTGTCTACAATAATGGGTGCATTGTAAAAGACATTATATATTCCTACGCCCCACGCTTCATGATTTTTCACACCGTTTGCCACCTTATAAGAGGCAAATCCGTTTATGCCATCGTGTTGCCATGCTTCAACAGATGGAACATCGTAAGGCATTTCGCTTTGGTAAAAATAGACCTTTCCACTTTCGCCATTCCAAAGGGTTTGATATTCTTGAAAATGCTCGTTAAAGAGGCCATACAACGAAACTCTGTCACCATTTACAATAAGCCCGTTAGCGCATCTGTTTTTTGTCCAGCCAGCACCATTGCCATGATCGGCACGCCAAAGCCAAATATTATCGGCTATTACGTCGTTGCTATTTATCTCCATAGCACTATTGGAGGAGCCTTCATGGGGGCCACCCACACGAATAAAGATATCGAATAGAAAAGTTGGGTTGATGGCGTGATTGGCTTCCGCATTTAATTCACCTACCTGCATGAGCTTGAGGGAGTTGATAGGGCCAGCGTCGAGTAGTAGACCCGAAACGGTTACGCCATCCACATCGGCAATTTCAAGTATAGTGTTGCCATTGGAGGAGATGAGCGATGGCATACCAATGCCCGTGATTATAGTGCCAGAGCGACGAATTTTGATGGCACTACTAACCGTATAAACGCCAGGAGTGAAGAGGATGTTTTTGCCAAGTTCCAAGGCATTATTTATAGATTCGGCACTATCTTTTTCTGGATAAGCAATGTAGAACTCTTTAAGAGAAATAGAAGCATCTTCGTTAGAACCTTTGTCCCAGCTAATGCTTGCAGAATTTTCTTTGAGTGATGGCATTTTGAGTTCATACCCCAAAGGAGTTGATACCCAATAGGGTTTTTCTCTTATGATGGGTGTTTTTTTTATTACCGTGAAAGGCTTTTTTGGCCAATTCTCGTTTGGTGCTTCGGGTACGCCCATGAACATAATATTCCAGGCGCCACCATTCCATTTGTTGATGTTGCTATTGCGTGTAAACCACTGCTGTTGTTGGCCGGCATCTGTGGTGCCATCTATTTTAGAATCGGCCATAAAGCCACCACTTGCATAGCCGTTGTCGTGCAGTTGAAGGTTTCCTTTTACGTGTACTCGTCGGATAGGAGCTGCTTGTGAAACACCCCACACGTTGGCTTTTTCGGTTGTTGGAACTATGGTGATGTTTTCCATGGCACGCCAAAAGTTGGAAAGAACATGTCCTTTTGTATTGGTTGATTTAGAGCGAACGGCACCCGTGATGACTACATCGTTGGGTGATTCTCCTAACCCAATGACGTGTGTATAGTAGCCAACTTTGACATCGAGGGCGTAGTTGCCTGGTTTAAAAAGAAAGGCGTATCGGTTGGTGGTAAATTCACTCTCTTTGTCCGATTGGTGCTGGTAAATGGTGTCTATAAGAGTTTGAATATCGCGCATGTCCATACTCGAATCGAAGACAAAAACGTTGTTTCCAAAGGGCTTTTGAATTTGTGTTGCCAAAAATTGGGTAACGCTTTCGGGTAGAGGAACATTGCTTTCGCTTTTTGTTGTGGCTCCTGTTTTTGAGGGGCAGAGGGTAAAAAGGAGAACGATATTTATAAGTAGAGTTTTACGTATCATGGTTTATTGAGTGTTTTATGAGTTTAAACGAGGTATAAAGCTACAAAAAAAAATATTTGCAAATGGTTTTTGTTTTTAAGTCTATTGCATATTTTGGGTTTAATTAACCCCTTTGCGAACATCTAGGGTAGTA
>JAYVSA010000322.1:0-10716 GCA_043775765.1 Breznakibacter sp.
CAAAACAAATACCTTGCGAATCTTTCTTATGCGCCGTAATCAGTTTTAACTCACCTGCAATGCGTCTAACCTCAGGTTTCACAATATCGCCCACTGGAAACAATGCCTTAGACAGCTGTTTTTGAGACAGTTGACACAAGAAATAACTCTGATCCTTATTATCATCGCTCCCCGCCAAAAGCCTGTATGTCTCCACCCCATCTTTCACAAACGTCTCTTTCCGACAATAATGCCCCGTAGCCACAAAATCGGCACCAAGCTCCATTGCCTTCTCCATAAAAACGTCAAACTTAATCTCTCTATTGCACAGCACGTCGGGGTTTGGAGTACGTCCCTTCTCATATTCCGAAAACATATAATCCACCACCCTCGTGCGATATTCCTCACTTAAATCTACAAAATGAAACGGAATTCCCAATTTCATAGCCACACTCTGCGCGTCAAACCGATCTTCCAACCAAGGACAATCCGAGTCCAAAACGCCTGTCGTATCGTGCCAATTCTTCATAAACAGCCCAATCACCTCAAACCCCTGCTCCTTCAAAATATACGCCGCCACACTCGAATCTACACCGCCCGAAAGCCCCACTACCACTCTTTTCATAACCAAATTTTTGAACCGCAAAGATAACGATTAATCTCTTCACTCCAGCTCACAAAAAGATGTCAAAAAACGCCCAATTTTTCTTTTGGAGTACTACAAATGCCGTCACGGACAATAAATATTCAAAACAACTATTAGTCATAAAAAAAGGAGAGCGTAATTGCTCTCCTTTTATATATCATCAATTTCTGAACCAAACCAGAAAAATTATGCGTTAATCATCATTGGCATTAACAACATCAATTCATCCTCTGTTTCAGTTGTTTGCATTGGCAAGAACAAACCAGCACGAGAAGAATCAGTAAGCAAAACAACAACCTCCTTCGAAGAAATATTACCTAAAATATCGGTCAATAAATTTGATTTGAAACCAATTTTCATGTCTTCACCTTCATTCTGGCAACCCATACGCTCCACCGCACCTAACGAGAAATCTAAATCTTGTGCAGAAACAGTTAACTCAACACCAGTAATATCAAAGGTTACCAAGTTAGACCCAGCATTTGAGAATAAACCAACACGACCAATTGCCTCAAGCAATTCGCCACGCTCAACTACAATTTTATTTGGGCTATTGGCCGGTATAACCGAACCATAAGCAGGATATTTACCTTCAATTAATCTACAAACCAAACGATGCTCTGGTGTAGTAAAATAGGCATTTTTCTCATCAAACTCTACCGCTACACTCGAACCACTTTTAAGAATATTCTTCAATAACGAAGCTGGCTTTTTAGGCAAAATAAAATTGCCCTCAAACCCTGGTTTAACATCCAAACGACGGTATCGAACCAATTTATGAGTATCTGAAGCAACAAAAGTTGTCATCTCAGGAGTTAAGTCAATATAAATACCATTCATTACTGGGCGAAGTTCATCATCTGCAGTAGCAAATAATGTCTTGTTAATACCTAATAATAGGGCATCAGAAGTAATTTCAAAACTCTGTGCTTTATCGGCATTCAAATCTACTGCACGAGGAAAATCTTCGCTATTCTGACCAACAAGGTTAAATTTACCTTTATCGTAAATAACCTCAAGTCCGAAATTCGCTAAATCTAAATTAAAAGTCAACGGTTGCTCGGCAAATTTCTTTATCGATTCCAATAAAATACGTGCTGGCAATGCCACACTTCCCGACTCGCCACCATTCTCAACTTGAAGCGACGTAACAATAGTCGATTCCAAATCGGAAGCCGTAATTGTAAGGGTATTTTTATCTAGTACAAACAAAAAATGGTCAAGAATTGGTAAAGCAGGCTTACTTGCAATCACCTTACTAACCGATTGTAGGTGAGACGATAACTCGGAACTTGAAACAATAAACTTCATTCTAGTATATTTTATTAAGTTATTACTATAGAATTTTTAATTTTGAAACCCACGAAGATACCAAAAAAGCATTTCATTTTAACCATTTCTTAAATAAAAAAAACGATTCATTCAAACTACCTCTTACGCATGATAGAAACTACTATTCCGCTTATTATCAGCAATATAATTGGTAAAATAACATTGAGCAATTTGTAAAACATAGCAGATTCAGCAACTTTAGCCTTATCCAATAATCGTAACACATTATTACGGTTGCGAAGCTCCATCCAGCCCATATCATCGCATAAATAATTGACACTGTTTACAATAAACGATTTATTGCCAAATGTTTGGTGCGATATCTCATCATAACCTAATGGTACAATTTGGGGTTGAGAATCTTTGAATCTAACGCCATTTCTAATTATATCACCATCGGCAACAACAATCATTTTGGCAAATTTACCTTTTGTAACGGCAGGTGTGCAATTTTGCAAACCCGCAGGCACGGCTCTAAACTCAAATGAGGAAGGGAACTCGCCCTCAGCCACTACCGCTACTGGAATAAACGATTTCGTAAACTCCTCTTTTTTAGGTGCTTCGTTAATCTTAACAAGGCTCACAACAACTGGTGCTTTAGAAATCTTTGAAAAACGTGAAGATGCCAAAAGTACCTTACGCTTTAATCCTAACTCATCACCAACCGTATCCAAACTACTTGTAAATTCGCCTTTTACAACATTAATATTTTTGGTGATGGAGTTATTTTGTGCTGGTAAAAGAAGCGGACTATAATACCATGGAGCAGGAACAAATTTGGGAGCATCGGTCAAACTAGCAACATTCACTGGAATCATAGCACACTGAATATCTTCAATTGCAATACCGTTTATACGAAAGCCGTATTTAAATAAAATATCTTCGGTGTTTAATTCGAGAGGCATACCCACACTGGTAGGCGTGTGTTGTAGGCTATCGAGCGAGAGCGAAACGCCATCAACCAACCAAAGTAAATTACCTCCTTGCATCACATATTGATTCAAGACAAACTTATCTTTCTCGGAAAAAGCCTTTTTGGGTGATGCAATAATGACACATTTGTAGTTATTTAAAATAGATGCATCCATCTGAATAGCGCCTCTTTCAACCTTATAATAACGTGAAAGCTCATGCGTTACATCAACAACTTCATAATCATCGAGTTCGCCATGTCCCTCGAGAAACGCAATTCTAGGCTTTGTCTCGGTGGTCAATCGTCTTATAGCATCTACAACTTTAAACTCCAATGTTTCGGTCGATTTGTTCAAATTATCGGCACCAGACAAACCTGGTATGTTTTCTAATAAATTAACCACTAACTCTTTATCACCTAAAGCAATAATAAAATAGGGATATACCAACGTTTGCTTTTTTGAACCATCATCTAAAGTCTCAAAAACAGGTATTGGCTCCATACCTCTTGTTTTCAACTCCTTAATCAATGAAACACGGTCTGATTCTGAACCCGATGTTGGATCAATAACATCATACCTTAAATTGGTACCACTAAAAACCTCCATCTCATCAAACATTTCAACACTATTCTTCGACAATAAGCGAAATCCGCTATTCAAATCGCCTGACAGATAGAGCTTTATATGTAGAGGATGTTTTAAATCTTTCAACAGCTTTTTACTGTTTGAGGCAAGTGTATACCGCTTCTCCGCCGTTAAATCTAAGCGAATATAGAGGTAAGATGCCACGACGTTTACCAATACAAAAAAAGCTATTCCAACAATAAAAGGGGAAAATTTATCTTTCAACAAAATCTTATTCATAATGAATGGAGAATGGGATAGTGTAAAATTTATCGGCCAATACGTAAATTAACCTTCGAGAAAAAAAGAAATAACGACGTTGCCGATACGAAATAGATAACATCTCTCAAATCTACCACGCCTCTACTTAGCGAAGCATAATGAGTTTCTATACTTAAAAACGATAACGGAATCTCAACAATTTTCAAAACTGGCAGCACAGCAACAGATGAAAATCCAGTATATAAAAGAAACGAAAGCGCTATTGCAATTACAAAAGCAACAACCTGATTATCAGTCATAGAGGATGAAAACAAACCCACTGAAACATATAATACTGTGAGCAAGAAAAGACCAAAAAAAGAACCCATCATAGCGCCACTATCTAAATTTCCAACTGGATTTCCAAGCTGATAAACCGAATAGTAATACAAAACCACTGGCAATAAACTCAATCCAACCAAAGTTATTCCAGCCAAGAACTTGGCAAAAATTAGTTCAAACTCAGAAATAGGTTGCGTAAGCAAAATCTCCAACGTTCCGCTCTTTCGCTCATCAGCAATCAAGCGCATTGAAATGGCAGGCACCAAAAACAGGTAAATCCAAGGTGCCAAAGCAAAAAAGGGTTCTAAGGTAGCATATCCGCCCTGCAGAATATTGAATTGCCCTGGTAAAACAAACAAAAACAGTCCAATAGTTAGTACAAAAAGTCCTACAACTAAATAACCTATCAAAGAACTAAAAAATAGCGAAATCTCCTTTTTATATAGAGCAAACATATAATTATGATTTAATTGATTTAAGATAATCTACCATTTTTTTAGCAGTAATCTTACTCGTTCCTGGCTCACCCATTATACTTTTAAGTTCCTTGTAATCAGCCAACAACTGCATTCGTCTCGTTCCCTCTGTCAAAATTAGGTTTAACTCCGTTTCAAGCGCTTGAAGAGTAAATTTTGTTTGAAAAAGCTCCTCAACGGCATTTCTATTCAAAATCAAATTTACCAATGAAATAAACTCCACTTTAAGAATAAACTTATGCAATAGCCAATCCGAAGTCTTTCCACCCCACATTCTATAACACACCACTTGAGGCGTATTCATCAATGCAGTTTCAAGGGTAGCTGTACCTGAAGTAACCATGGCACCGCGCGAATGTTGCAAAATCTGATAGGTTTCAGCAAATAGCACCTTTACATCTAAACCTGCAATGAAAGGCTCATAGTCGGCTATTTTAAAAGATGGCGCACCTGCAATAACAAACTGATAATTAGCGAATTTAGGAACCATGGCAAGCATGTCGGGCAACATTCGCTGCAACTCTTCACGTCGCGAACCAGCTAAAATGGCCACAATAGGTTTGTTCTCTAAACCCGTACGACTTACAAATTCATCAAAAGTTTCATCTTTATTTAAACGCGCTTCAACGGCATCCAACACGGGATTTCCAGCATATTCTACCTCAACACCATATTTTTTAAAGAACGGTATTTCAAATGGCAAAATAGAGAATATCTTGTCGAGATTCTTCTTCAACTCATAAACCCGACCCGTATTCCAAGCCCAAACTTTTGGCGCAATGTAATAAAACGAGGTTATGCCCTCCTTTTTAGTAAACTTAGAAATCCGAACATTAAAGCCCGGATAATCTACAAAAATTACCACATCGGGGTTAAATTCTTTAATATCTTTCTTACAGAACCTAATATTTTTAAAAATTGTTCCAAGGTTTGTTACAACCGCAAAAACACCCATAAAGGCCAATTCACGGTAATGCTTCACCAAAGTGCCACCAACGCTTTGCATGAGGTCGCCACCCCAAAAACGAAAATCAGCTTCTGCGTCGAGTTTTAATATTTCACTCATTAAATTTGAAGCATGCAAATCACCCGAAGGTTCACCTGCAATAATGTAGTATTTCACAAGCTTATTTTAAAGTAAAAACCGATAAAGAGCAGCAATAATAACGTAAAACCCAGTAGAATATAGAATTCCTTTTGCAGCCACTAGCCAATCGAGTTTAGTAACAACAAAGAGCATCAATAAATTAGGCAAAATGCTCACCGCTAACAGTGTTCCAAAAAGATGAAACTCATTCATCCGCATTATTACCTGAAAATAAGTTGCATCGCTTTTTATTAAAAAAGCATAAACAAGATAAGACGCTAAAATTGGCAAAAAAGCACCAACTAAAATACCCACATAGAGCTTATTACATTTACAATCCATAGATTGAGTTATTAAGAAGGGAAATTTATAAGGTTATCTTTATTTTCTAAAAACGGTTTATCGGTACTGTCTAATGTGCAGGGAACGACAGAAATATATCCATTATTTAAAGCCCACTCGTCGGTATCAACACTGTCTGGCTCTAAGTTTTCAAACTCACCCATCAGCCAAAAATAGCGCCTTCCCATTGGATCTACGCGATCTAAGAAGTCCTCTTTCCATATTCCTTTAGCCTGCCGGCATAACTTTACGCCCTTAATCTCAATTACTGGAATATTCACATTAAAGAAGACATTATCTTCATGCTTTAACCCCATAAACCATCGAAAAATCTCTTTTAACTTTGGAATTGCTGGGGAGAAGTCGGCAGTAGACTCATAATCTAACAAAGAGAAACCAATACTTGGAATCCCATTTATAGCACCTTCACGAGCTCCGCCTACCGTTCCCGAATAGTGCAAACTCACACTACTATTGGTTCCATGATTGATTCCTGAAACAATAAAATCGGGCTTACGAGTTACAATCTTATGCAATCCTATTTTTATGCAGTCGGCAGGAGTGCCATTACTTTTATATACAGATAAACCATCTTCAATCTTTACTGTATGCAAAAAAAGAGGATGCTTAACAGTTAACGCATGAGACATCCCAGAATGGCTCTGGTTGGGTGCAACAACAACTACATCGCCAAAAGAAGTCATTGCCTCAATTAATGCAGAAATACCTTTTGAGGTAACCCCATCATCGTTTGTAACTAATATTAAAGGTCTATTATTCAATGAATTGTGTTTTAATTATTTTTTATAATACTTCATGGCTTCTGGTAAATAAGCTTCTAAGGCTGCTATTCGTCTTGAGTCGGACGGATGGGTGCTTAATAATTCAAGTGGAGCACCACCTCCTTTTGCAGCCATTCGTTTCCAAAAAGCAACCGCGGTTGATGGATTATAACCAGCCATTGCTATAAATATCAAGCCTAATTTATCGGCCTCCGATTCATGTTCGCGTGAATAAGGCAGTAGTACGCCAACCTGAGTACCAACGCCATAAGCAGACATAAAGATATTTTGAGTTGCAGCAGATTTGCTTGCCAACGCAACCTGCAATGTTGCACCGCCAAGTTGAACACCTAATTCCTGACTCATTCTCTCAGCACCGTGCCGTGCAACAGCATGAGCAATTTCGTGCCCCATAACTACGGCAACACCGCTTTCATCTTGACAAATTGGCATTATTCCCGTATAAAAAACCACTTTGCCACCAGGCATACACCAAGCGTTTACGGTAGAATCATTTTGTACTAAATTAAATTCCCACTGAAATTCGTCTAATCGATTTGACATGCCATTGTCGCGCAAAAAACTCTCAACAGCTACGGAAATATTTTTCCCTACCTTTTTAACTATTGCTGTTTGCTCTCTATTGGTGCTTAGTTTTGAATCCTTCAAGAATTCACCATAATTACTAATTCCCATTGCAACAACCTCCGATTCTGGCACCAAACTCAACTGTCGTCTTCCTGTAATAGGCACTGTGCTACAAGACGCGAACAAAACAGATATGGTGAACGCAATAATCACTCTATAAAAAGTACTTTTACTCTTAAATTTCATATACCAATAAAATAAATTAGAACCTTCATCAATAACACTCTAAAACAACAGATATTTCACCGCAAAATAAGTCCAAAAATACTAATTATCTTCCTCATTATTCGTATCATTTGGAGGAATCTCCCAATATCTCTCTTCATTTGAATCTTGCACCTCCTCCTCGTTATCGAAAGAGTAAACCTCTTCTTTAAAAACACCAGAAGGAGGCACATCTTTGAATAAAAAAGTGGCAGCAACACCCGAAAGAGCTCCCCATAAATGAGCTTCCCACGAATAGGGCAAATTTGGTAAAAGGGGCAACATCCCCCAAATAAAGCTCCCGTAAAATAAAACCACTAAAAAAGAGATTGCTGCCAATGGCTTATTTCTGCGAATGATGCTTCCTAAAATCAAGAAAACAACCATTCCATAAACAATGCCGCTTGCCCCAATATGATAAACCTCACGACCTCCAATCCAAAGTCCAATTCCTGCCAGAACCCAAATGGTAAAAAAAATATGATAAGCAGCCTTACTGTAAAAAAAGAAAAGACAACTTCCTAAAATGAGAATCGATGTAGAATTTCCAAACAAATGTGCCCAGTCTTTATGTACCAATGGCGCCGTAAAAATATGCATAAAACCAAACTTGGAATGAGGAATAATGCCATAGCGAACAAATGAATAACCCTCCAAATCTTCAACCAATTTAATGGCAAAAAGAACCAAAACAAAGCACCCTGGAAAAATCAAACTGTGTATAAATTTCCGTTCTTCAATTAACAAATGATTTCCAAAAATTCCTTTCATCCGAATTGCCTAATTTGATTGAAAAATACGAAACATTAAAAGATGTAAAAATAACAGAAGAAATATTAAAAAAAGTAAATTTCATAACTCATATTTTTTTTATTATTTGTACTTTGCACACTAATAAATTCAACTCAAGATAAATGAGAAGCAGGCAATTGATGTTAAATACCACCCTTGCATTTATTGTAGCAACACTTGTTGCTGGTTGTTCGCAACCGTTCACACCTAAAACTAAAATAACCGAAGGTAAAATTGTATATGTTATTACAAACAATAAACCTCAAATGTCGTCTTTTCTACCGAGCCAAATGACGATGTTCTTTAAAAACAGCAACGTAAGATCTACCATAAAAGGCACACTCAACATTTTCTGTCTCGAACAACTTGAGCGCCGCAATGAAGAAAATTCCTACACTTTTTTAAGGGTTCTCGATAAAAAAATATACTTTTCAAGTCCTAAAGCAAACGGACTGTTTTTATTTGAAGAGCTAAAAAACTCCAATGTCACATTAATCGACGGCCTAGAAAAAGAATTTCTCGGCTTTAAATGCAAAAAAGCGCTCTTAACAATGGACGATACCGGCATTGCTCCAATCGAAATCTACTACACCGATTTACTTAAACTAAAAGCAGAACCCAACAAAAACACACCTTTCAACAAAATCCCTGGAACCTTGGTGCAATTCGATGTCATTAAAAATCATGTCCGTTTCACCTTTACAGCTTCAGAAATTACTTCAGAAAAGTTAGATGACGCACTTTTTACTGTATCACCTAACTACCAAAAAACCACTGAAAGTGAAATGAAAGAGTTAATAACGAGTCTATTACAGTAAATCCTTTTATCTCTAGGGTGTGCCACCAAACGCCATCTCAAGAACCTTAAATCTCAAGTTAAATTTCAAAACCATAATTGCACGCGTTTGCTGTCGGGCTGTTTGCTCATAGTCCTCGCGCACTGGTTCCGACAAGCTCCACCAGTGCTCTGTGGGCTATCCGCTTCCATCCCTCACCCTTTGTCGCTTGAAATATATCTTACGGTCAATAAATCCTAAAACCGCTCAAATCTGGTTCTAAAATCCAAAGTCTCAATTAAAAACAATTATTTATTATTCACACCCAAAGAATCGATACCGTTTTTTGATTCAACAACAACTGAATCCACCCTATTCGGAATTAACACACTATCAACCTTTACCACAGGAGAAACATACGCTGGCGCAACCACCTCTACATCAGAAACTGGAACAGGAATGGCTATAGAATCCTTCTTTACTTTAAGACTATCACCTTTATTCACGCCAACCTTCGTTAACATCCTAGTTAAAAATCTATCTGATTTTACCGCTTTTATATTCTTTTGCATAGGTGTTGTAACTACAACAGCATTCGAACCCGCTAAACTATCTAACTTTACCGAATTCAATGGGGTTGGAATAACCAAATTCATATCCACAGGTGGAATATCAATAATAGGCAACTCTTGATGAGATATGCCAATACTCTTTAAATCAACATATTGAATACCACCAGCCACAACAATACCTGAGCCTGCAAGAAATTTGTCATCTATTGAAACGGGTAACATCCCCGAACAACCAAAATCGCCAAATAGGGCATTCCCCGCTACATCCTGAACAATAGAATTATCTTGATAAGCCATCAATATGGTTTTAACTTTTTGGTAATTCTTAACCGCATCAAGCAAATATGGATTACCAAAAAATACAAGTGTAAGGTTTTTCTTTGCACACAACTCGCTTATAAACTTAGCCGCCTTTTGCGTCTTGCGTGCCTTTCTATAATTGCTCAAATTCTTAACATCTGTTAACCCAACTATCAAATTATCAACACCTTTTAAACGTTTCGAAACCTTTGAAATCTCTTGCGAAGTAGCTTTGTAACCTAAAACGATCGTTTCTATATCTCCATGTTTTGCCACAGAACTTAAAAAACCATCGTCATCACCAATTAAAATAGCAACAGTTCGCTTTTTATTATCAAGTTTTATTGGCAAACAGTTGCTGTTCTCCGATAAAACGGTTAACGAATTTTGGTATAATAATCGATTAAACTGCTTTGCCTCAACAGAATTAATTACCGACTTTAAACTATCTGTATTTCCATATCTATTGGCATCTACATTCAGCAACATCTTCAATGCCAAGGCTCTACGAACTTTCAGATTCAACTGATCCCAAGTTATTAAACTACTATCAACGGCTTTATGTACCTCTAAAATGGCTTTTGGTAAACTCTCGGTAAACTCAATAATATCATTACCCGCAATTAATGCCAACGCATCCACTTTACCTGGTTCTCCCACACGTTTTACACCATTCATGTTCATGGCATCAGAAATAAC
>JAYVSA010000323.1:0-5469 GCA_043775765.1 Breznakibacter sp.
AGCAAGGTGGCAGAACTCTTTAAGCAGTTCGACATTAAAACCACCTTCACCAAGCTTGGCGTAGTGCTAGAGAAACACGATTACTCTTTCAAAAGAAGCCTCCCTGTTGATGCCAAAACAGCGCAAAAACAGATGACTTACAACTTCATCGATCAGCCCGATTTGGCACAGACGCTTGTTGTAACCTGCTGTTTTTCAAATACTCACTTCGATTTCACAGGCCTTCAAACGCTTAAAATAAAAGAGACCGATCGCATCACAGCCCTCATTGCCGAGTTGGCCAAATTCGGATACGTCATCTCCACCAATGGCACCGATTCGATGTCGTGGCACGGTGAGCTGGTGGACAAATACGAGAAAATCATGTTTAAAAAAATATCCGTTGCCACTTACAAAGATCACCGTATGGCTATGGCCTTTGCGCCTGTGTGTCAGAAAGTTGGCCAGTTTATCATTGAAGACATTGAGGTGGTTGCCAAATCGTACCCTACCTATTGGGATGATCTATTAAAGGCTGGCTTCATGAGCAAATAGAGGAATCTATTCTTTTCAAATATTCTTTTGGGGGTGTCTGCAGGGGCATTCCCTTTTTATTTTAGTCTCGAGCCATTAATTCTAATCCACTATCTCGTGCCCCTGCCGTCGGGCTTTTTGCTGCAATCTTTTGCCCCATCAAACCACGTCCTATACCATACAAAAATGGGGCAAAAAGGATTTTCGCACAATCCCTCACCCGAACAAAAAATCTATCCATCTAACAAAAAACCGTAGTAAAACCGTACTCAAAAAAAATATTCACCACAGCCCAAGTGCCCAACTCATCGGCGCAAACACATACCTAAATAATCATAAGCAATATCTGTACATTCAAAAACAGCGCATATCATCTACTTTCAATGATGGTAAAATAAATTAATGTAACAATTTGTGTAGGTTTGTTAAAAATACAACTCGTTTTTTCGTACTTTAGTGGTAAGTGTAGATTCATTCTAAAGACAAAAAGTATGACACTAGTTCAAATACTCACTTAAATTCAATACACATTATGAAACAATTAAGCAAAATTAAAGGCCTCTTCCTCCTTCTGGCCATCTTCGTAATGACCAGTGCGTCATTCGGACAAAAATACACGGGTTTATCAGCAACCACATCAGGTGCACAAACGCCTACTGGAATTTTTGACGGCAACACTGCTGGCGGTCAGTGGCAAGATGGAACACAAAATGTAGACAATGCCTGGATAACTATAGATTTAGGCTCTATTAAAGCCGTTAGCACCATTAAAATATATTGGGAAGCCGCTAACGCAAAGGCATACAACTTAAGTTTTTCTGACGATAACATTACTTTTACCGGACAAAAAGACTACAGTAATATGGCTGCTGGCAACAGACTTGACCTTGTATCTGGCTTAAGCGTAACGTGCCGTTACATCAAAATGCAAGGGGTTACACGTCAATTGCCTTATGCCTATTGTATCTTCGAGTTTGAAGTCTATCCACCTATTACACCAGCTTTAACAACATTGGTTATCACGCCCACAAATTCCTCAGTGGCCTTAGGTGCAACGCCTCTATTTGTAGCAACTGGATACGATCAAATTGGCGATGTAGTTACAATACCTCCATCAACTGTTTGGAGCGTAAATGGAACGGCAACCATAGACGAAACAGGTTTGTTTTCTGCAACCACCTGTGGACTTTATACTATAACTGCAATGAACAGTGGTAAAACAGCAACCACCACACTCGATGTAGTACCAACAAATCCAAATTTAGCAATAGGTAAAACAGCTACTGCGTCTTCGGGAACGGCATCACTCGCCATCGACAACAACTCAGCCTCACGTTGGGAAAGTCTCGCTACCGATCCTCAATGGATAATGGTTAATCTTGGCGCACCTAAAAAATATCCGATATCGTTATCACTTGGGAATTTGCTAGTGCTAAAAACTACATCATTGAAGCATCAATCGATGGAGTGAACTGGGCAACCATTCTTACTGAAACAAATTTAGCCGCTGGTGCTAGAACCGATCGTTTCTATGGACTAACTACCGACGCTCAATACATTCGCTTAACAGGTTCTGCAAGAACATCGGCGTATGCCTACTCCATTTATGAATTTAAAATTTATGGTGTGGCTTCTTCAGATGTTTATGCTTCTGCGATTGCAGTGGTAGGAACGGGTAATGCCACCGATATTTCTACCGATAAAGGGCAACTTCAAATGATTGCAAATTTAACACCTGCAAATACAACTAAAACTGAGGTTGCGTGGAGTGTTGATGATTCAAACATTGCCACCATTGATGCCTCTGGTATGCTCTCGGCTGTTAACAACGGTTCAGTAATAGTTACCGCAAAAACAACGGATGGCTCTAATATCACAAACACTCTTGCTATTTCTATTACGAACCAAATTACGTTATCAACAAGCATTATTGTTACAGGTGAGAACAATGCAACAACGATTAGTACAAAAGGTGGAACTCTTCAAATGTTTGCTGAAGTACTACCCGTTACAACATCAGACAAAACAGTTACTTGGAGTGTTGATGATGAATCGGTAGCAACAATAGATGCCAATTCGGGTATTTTGACTGCGGTGATGGATGGTGATGTTAATGTTACTGCAACGGCAACTGACGGTTTGGGGGTTACAAACACCATTACAATTACAGTTTCCAACCAAAAAGTAAAAGTAGCAATGATTACAATTACCTCTCAAGATAATGCAAGCAGCATTATTGTTAAAGGAGGCACCCTTCAACTTTTTGCCTTGGTTGAACCTGCTGATGCATATAATAAAGCAATTGTTTGGAGTGTTAATACCGATGTTGCAACCATTAGCGCAACTGGTTTATTAACAGCAGTTAGCAATGGTACTGCCAATGTTAAAGTCTCGGCAACAGATGGTTCAGGATTAGAGAAGATTTTCTATGTGGAAATCTTAAATCAAAACACACTGGTTAATAAAATTACAGTTTCAAGTCAAGATGATGTAATTTCTATTGCAGGAATTGGCACAACACTTCAATTTAGCGCTGCGGTTTTACCTCAAGACGCAACTGTTTCATCGGTACAATGGAGTGTAGATAATCCTACATTAGCCTCTATCAGCGCATCTGGATTAGTTACAACAAAAGGATATGGTGATATTGAAGTTACTGCAACAGCAAAAGATGGTTCTAATGTAAGTGGAACATTTAAATTGGCTATAATAAATCAAACTGCCATTCGTCCTACTGTTTATTCTGCTAGCGCAAATTCAGTAACGGTTTATCCGAATCCAGCCAAAGAGCTTGTTTACATTTCTGGAACACAATCTTTTGCTAATGTAACGATATTCAACCTTTTAGGTCAATCTGTTAGCTATATAAGCAATTACGAAGCGGGAACAGCTATTGATATTAGTACAATAGCTCCAGGTACTTATGTAGTTCAGCTCACTAGCACAAGTGGCGAAATTGAAAGATTGAAATTCGTAAAACGATAAAAACTTAATTAAACCCAGATTCCGCTTTAGAAATCTGGGTTTAAGCAATATTCAAAAGTGGCCTAAAGAGAAAATCTTCTTTTTAGGCCATTTTTTGTGCTCTTTATCTGACCAAAATCATATAAAAATTAACGCTCTAAAACTCCTATACCCAAATATAATGGCTAAATTTGGGTATACGTGAAATCGAATTAAAAATGTAACGCCATGGATACTAAAATTCAAGAGTTTATACAGAGCGTAAAGGCTAAAAACCCAGGAGAAGATGAATTTCTACAAGCTGTGCAAGAGGTGGTCGAAACCGTGTGGGACTACTATCAACAAAACCCTCGTTACATTAAAGCCAAAATTCTGGAGCGCATCACAGAGCCCGAACGCGTTATTATGTTTCGAGTTGCTTGGATTGACGACAGAGGTGAAGTTCAGGTAAACCGCGGTTATAGAATAGAATTTAGCAGTGCTATTGGTCCGTATAAAGGTGGTTTAAGGTTTCACCCAAGTGTTAGTCTAAGTAGCCTAAAGTTTCTTGGCTTTGAGCAAACGTTTAAAAATAGTCTTACCACACTGCCCATGGGTGGTGGTAAAGGTGGTTCGGACTTTAATCCAAAAGGCAAAAGCGATGTGGAAATAATGCGCTTTTGTCAGGCTTTTATGTGCGAGCTTTTCCGACATATTGGACCAAATACCGATGTCCCTGCAGGTGATATTGGTGTGGGAGGACGAGAAATAGGGTATTTATTTGGTATGTATAAAAAATTGAGAAACGAATTTACTGGCGTACTCACAGGTAAAGGATGGGAGTATGGTGGAAGTTTAATAAGGCCAGAAGCTACTGGTTTTGGTGCCATCTACTTCGTGCAAGAGATGCTGAAACAGAGCAAACAGTCCATTACGGGTAAGCGAATTGCCATTTCGGGTTTTGGAAATGTGGCTTGGGGTGCTGCGCAAAAGGCTACAGAACTAGGCGCAAAAGTAGTTACCATTTCTGGTCCAGATGGTTATATCTATGACGAGAATGGTTTGAACGCTGAAAAAATTGATTATATGTTGGATTTGCGTGCATCGAACCAAGATGTGGTAAAACCATACTCCGACAAATTTGGTGTGCCATTCTTTGCAGGCAAACGTCCATGGGAACAAAAAGTTGACATTGCTATTCCTTGCGCCATACAAAATGAACTCAATGAAGAAGATGCAAAACTCCTTATTGCCAATGGTTGCTTGCTCATTGCAGAGGCATCTAATATGGGTTGCACGGCAGAAGCAGCATTTTTAGCTGCCGATAAAATAATATTTGCTCCAGGAAAGGCCGTAAATGCTGGTGGTGTAGCCGTTTCTGGATTGGAAATGAGCCAAAACAGCATGAGATTGAGCTGGAGTGCCAAAGAGGTAGACGTTAAATTACACTCTATCATGGAAAATATTCATGCCACGTGTGTTCGATATGGTAAGGAGAAATCGGGCAAGGTTAATTACATTAAAGGAGCAAATATTGGCGGTTTTGTAAAGGTTGCGGAAGCAATGATGGCTCAGGGAGTAGTATAAATAACCTTATTTAGAATTAATAAATTTTAAAAATATTAACACTCACAAAATCAATAACTTGCAAATAGAAAAAAGAATAAGCAGTATAAATAAAGACATTTTAGTATTTTTTTATTGAAAAAATTTGGCGAAACAACAACAAGCTGTTATCTTTGATTTGAAATACTTGAATAGAGTTTTCATGACGGTTTAATGTTTAAGTTGTTCATTTGTCTGGGTTTAAA
Organism: Breznakibacter sp.; assembly: GCA_043775765.1. Taxonomy (GTDB): domain Bacteria; phylum Bacteroidota; class Bacteroidia; order Bacteroidales; family Marinilabiliaceae; genus JAGPHP01. The sequence goes on from JAYVSA010000323.1 coordinate 5,268, forward strand.
AAAAGGGATATCAAACGTGATACTCCCTTTTTTTTATAAACTCTAATCATCTATGGTCAGGTTCCTTAAAATCAAAATAGCAAACCACATTAATACTTTTTTCAATTTTCTCTCTTTTGTAAGAATAGATGTAATACCATTAATCATATTTGCAATTACGTTTCTCCCAAATGTAGTACCAGCTCCTGTTGGTAAGATAATA
>JAYVSA010000324.1:0-3595 GCA_043775765.1 Breznakibacter sp.
CTCGGCCACTTTCGATTGACCGCCTTGCAGAATCTCCTTCAACACCTCCATGGGTATCTCTTTAGACGAAAACATCATCAAATTCAACACCATCAAAGCTTCTCCCCCCATGGCATAAATATCGCTTAAAGCATTGGCGGCAGCAATTTGACCAAACTCAAAGGGGTTGGAACAAACAGGCGGAAAGAAATCGGTAGTGAAGATGAGCGCCGTTTCGTTGTTAAGCTTATAAACGCCCGCATCATCGTGGGTTTCAATACCCACCATAAGATTTGGGTGCATGATTTTAGGTAAATCGGCCAATATTTCACTCAATTTTGTAGGATCGAGTTTTGCAGAACAGCCGCCGTATTCTATGGTTGATAAAAGATCGAAAGACATAAGAGAGGGTGAATAAATGGTAATATTATTATAGCAGATGCTTCTCAAAATAGATGTTATGATTTGTTAGCAAATCACTAACCTCGGGCGCAAGCACTTCACTAACCTCCAAGCACATACCACAAACAGAGTGGTAACTTGTGGGTACAGGAATTACCCAAACCTTTAAATTATTTTCTTGGAGCAACTGATCGGCCTTAATAAGTTTACTGAGCGACTGAAAAATATAAACAACACGCACTACTGAATAATTTGTTGGAGTGATTGGCAAAAGTAGTCAAAATCGGCCGAAGTATGGTATGGCGATGGTGCAACTCTCACCAATCCAGACGGAAAAGTTTTGAGGGTTTGATGCGCCAATGGAGAGCAAAAGAGTCCGCTTCTAACCTCAATTTTGAACCTATCAAAGAGCGCAGAGGCAATTTCTGAATTCGTTAAAACCTTGTGATAGAATGAGAAAAGCTCGCCCTGATTGCGTTGTGAAATGGCATCTTTTATTACCACCCCATTGAGTTCGCCAACGCTGTTCTTGAACTCCAAAAAATCTTGAAAGGAATGATTTGCCTTAGGTTTATTCTTCAAAGCCCCTAACAGACCTAAGATTCCAACAATATTTGGAGTACCAGCCTCATACATATCGGGTAAAAAGTTAGGCATATCAAAGCTCTCTGATCGACTACCCGTTCCGCCATAAATAAGCGGATTTATTTCTATTCCTTCGCGGATATAAAAACCACCAACACCTGTGGAACCAAGCAGACCTTTATGAGCCGTAAAAGCAAACATGGCAACACCCCATTTCTGAAGCTCAATATCCTGTTTGCCAATAGATTGCGAACCATCGACCATAACAGGAACACCATCACTTCTTCGCACAATATCTTGAATGGGTTGAATAACACCATTGACATTACTTTGGTGATTAATGATTATGAGTTGCGTATTGTTTTTTATAGATGAAAATATCTTCTCAGGAAACACCATTCCGTCTATATCGTGCTCCAAAACAGAATAAGTAACTCCCCTACTCTTACCCAGTTGCACCAGTTTGCGCATCACGCAGTTGTGCTCCATGGGAGATACCAATACGTGGGCGTTGAGCGTTAAAAAACCATCGAGTAAAAGGTTTACTGAATGGGTAGCACCAGAGCTAAAAAGTATCTGCTCCTCTTTATCTACGCCTAATAAATAAGCCAATTTGGTACGGCACTCCTCTACTAAAGATGAAACTTTGAAATTACGCTGATAAGCACCTCGGCCGTAACTTCCACCTAACTCATTGAGGTAGTAAGCAATAGCCTCAGACACCGCTTTCGGTTTAGGAAAACTGGTACTGGCGTTATCGAAATAAGTAAGATAGGTGGAGTTCATGAAATTGGTTTAAGTTGCATGCAAAGTAGATTCTTTCACAAAGAAAAGTCTTGCAATTTTTATGGATAAACAATGTGGCCTGTTTTGCCTAAGACATTGGTAATCTGATACATATTCGAAACCATTCCAACTTTTATCTTGCCTTTAAGTTCGTAATAATCTACGCACGTACCACAGACCAAAACAGAGATGCCACCATCTTCAAGTTTTTTAAGCGAATCGGCCGTATCAGAGCCTTCTGCTACAAGGTTTACCCCGCCATTATAGAGCACAATATGAGTAGGTTTAATGTCGGCCTCTACCAAAGCATTAACAAAACCGCGCATCAGCATAAGTCCAAGCTCATCACTCCCCTCTCCCATTTTTTGACTCTTAATGACTACCACATACTTTTTAGTAGGCAATGATTCTGGGGTTTCGCAATACGATTCTACCACCACACTTGGCACATCAATCATTGGCTTTTTACCTTTTATAACGTAAGAGTCGCCAATGGTTTTGGACGTTGGTTTGGCACCCGCATCCTTCAAATACGAGATTAGATTATTGAATGAGGTTTCGTTGTCGGTCATTATTTCAAATGCATCGCCCGAGTTAATCTCATCTAACCCTTTTTTTGCCATTATTAGCGGTGTTGGACAAAGATGTCCGCGTGTATCTATTTGTTTCATACCTATATTTAAACCGTAATGTTAGTTGATATTTAAAAATGTAATTTTACCTATTAAAGATAACAAGTTTTTTACAAAAATCACTTAAACTCTCATCTCCCCAAATAATCTCTCTCTTTTCCGATTGACGCGACTGAAAGCCATATTCGTAAGTCTTATCGTAATAAGCGAGTATGATTTCGGCCGCTTTTGCAAAATCACCCTCCTCAATGGCTTCGACAGCTTTTTTTGCTAATACGCCACCTAATCGTTTGGATATTCGCTCAACACCCGCTTTCAAATCAGCTTTATTACTACCAGTATAATCGCGCACTAAACGATTGACGCGTGCTTTTAACGGAACCACCAGTCTGATCAACAACGACTTATCCATATCGGCAAACATTTTTTGAGGGATAAAGACCTTGCCAATGGTTCGGCTCTCATTCTCGAGCCATACGGGCTTAGAGATATCAAACGTGAGCATCTGCTCAAAAATATCATTCTCAAATTGTTCGGTCGATGGTTGAGGCATCTCACCAATAGCGCCAAAACTAGACCCTTTGTGGTGTGCCAAACCCTCTAAATCAATCACCTGGCTGCCAGCGGTAGCCAAAGCTTTGAGCACATCAGTTTTACCACTACCTGTAGCTCCACCCACCACCATATATTGCCAAGTTTTTTGCAAACAGTGCCCAAACTCACGTCGGTACGATTTGTATCCCCCCACCACCGTGTGCGACTCAATGCCAGCCGTATTGAAGAGCCATGCCACGCTGTTACTACGCATTCCGCCTCGCCAGCAGTAAAGTAAAAGAGGATTGCCGTTGTAGAGTTTTCGGGCTTGTGAAACCATGGAAGCCATTCGAGGCCCAACAAATTCGAGGCCTTTTTCAATGGCCTCATCCTTACCCACTTTTTTATAGAGTGTACCCACTACCACCCGTTCCTCATTGGTAAACAAAGGCATATTAATAGCCCCAGCAATATGGCCTTGTGCATATTCGGCGGGCGTGCGCACATCAATTACAATTGATTGTGGACGTAATTCGAGAAAGGTGGAAATTAGGATTTTCATGGGGTTAGTTTTAATTAAGCAGAAGGTTTAGGGCAGAAGGGTTTGAACCACCAACTTCTGCCTTCTGCCTTGACCCTTCTGCCTCTATTTATCTCTTCTCCAACAGCACCACATT
>JAYVSA010000325.1:0-6813 GCA_043775765.1 Breznakibacter sp.
GAGATGATAAAATACTCGGTAAACTTGCACAGAGGATGCTTTGGTGGATGCAGTTTCTGTACCATTTCTGCACATCAGGGCAAATTTATTGCATCGCGAAGCAAAGAATCGATTATGCGCGAGGTGAATGAAATTACCAAAGACCCCGATTTTAAAGGCTATTTGTCTGATTTGGGTGGACCGAGCGCCAACATGTACAAAATGGAGGGACGAGATTTGGCAATTTGCAAGCGCTGTCCACGCCCATCATGTATTCACCCCAATGTTTGCCACAACCTCAATACCGATCACACGCCACTGTTGGATATTTACGAAAGTGTGAATGCCCTTCCAAGCATTAAAAAAGCATTTGTTGGTAGTGGTGTTCGGTACGATATGTTGTTGAATCCGCAGGCTAAAGGCGAAGAGAAAGCGAGTCACGAAAAATACACTCGAGAGCTTATTACCAATCATGTCTCAGGTCGCCTAAAGGTGGCACCAGAACACACGTCTAACCAAGTGTTGAAACTAATGCGCAAGCCCTCGTTTGAGCTTTTCAAGAAATTTGCCGAACAGTTCAAAACCATCAATCAAGAGGCTGGCCTCAACCAACAACTCATTCCATACTTCATTTCGAGCCATCCAGCAAGCGAAGAGAGCGATATGGCGCATTTGGCCTTGGAAACCAAAGCATTAGATTTCAGACTCGAGCAGGTGCAAGATTTTACACCCACACCAATGACTCTCTCTACCGAAATTTTCTATTCGGGCTTCCATCCGTATACCTTAGAGCCAATTTTTACACCTCGCACCAAAGACGAGAAGTTAAACCAAAAGATGTACTTTTTTTGGTATAAACCTGAGTACCGCAAACCTATTGAAACAAGGCTCATAAAAATGAACCAAAAGGAACTTTTAAGGCAGTTGTTTGAGAAAAAGAAGTAATTTTATCTGGTTTTAAACGCATAAAAACATTTGCCATGAAATATCTTGTTCTTTTATTCTTTGCACTCCTCATTGCGTCGTGCGTTGAACTTCAGCAAATTGCCAACCAAGCAGTTACCACTTCAACAACAAAACAAGCACTTACCGAAACCGATGTTATTGCGGGCTTAAAACAAGCACTTAAAGTATCTACCGACACAGCAGTGAAGCATTTGGCGATTACCAATGGATATTATGGCGATGCCTTAGTAAAGATTGGTTTGCCACCAGAGGCTCAAACCATTCTTACCAATATAAATAAGATACCAGGCGGACAAAAATTAGTAAACGACCTAGAGATGCGCATTAACAGAAGCGCAGAAGAGGCAGCAAAAGAGGCAATGCCCATTTTTTCAAATGCCATAACAGGTATGTCTATAAGTGATGCATGGGGTATTTTGCGGGGAACAGACACCTCAGCAACACACTATTTGAAACGCACAACCTACAACAGCCTCTTGGCACTCTATAAACCTAAAATTAAGAGCTCAATAGACAAACCCCTAGTTGGCGGAATTTCAGCCACCCAAAGCTGGAATACCTTAACCAAAAACTGGAATGCAGTAGCAAAATCGCCCGTGGGTCTAGTGGCTAATTTAAAACCAGTAAACACCCAACTCGACGACTATTTGACCCGTAAAGCACTCGATGGCTTATTCTTAAAGGTAGCACAAGAGGAAAAAGATATTCGCAAAGACCCAATGGCGCAAGTAACAGATTTGCTCAGAAGAGTTTTTGGCAGAAAATAAATTCTATTTGCCAAAGAGAGATTTAACATACTTTTTTAATAAAATACATTTATTTAATTATTTTTAAGCTTTGAAACTTTAGCGCACATGCTAGGGTATAAAACACTACCCCCATCAATACATCCATAATATGTATAAACGGTATATTAGTTACTTCTTTATTCTGTTTTTCGTGGGTCGTGTGCAGGCTCAAACAACTTACGAATACTATAACTACATACACTATACTACCGATCAGGGTTTGCCCCACAGTTTGGTTTTCGATGTAGACCAGAGCAAAGATGGCTTTATATGGGTGGCCACAAATAACGGTTTAGGACGATTTGATGGTTACGACTTTAAAACATTTCGTCCAACGGTAAATAAAAAGAATGGCATTGGAGACAAATCAGTAAGCTTTCTTTTCCCCGACAACCGCAACAATCTGTGGATGGCACTTCAAGGCAAGGGAATATGTCGAATGAAGCTTGATAACGAAATATTCTCAAACTATTCTCCTCAAGAAAAAGACACGTTTAAAATTATTGGAAACGACATCTTTACTATTATTCAAGATGCCAGTTCGGTACTTTGGATAGGAACCAATAAAGGGGTTGAGTATTTCAACGATAATAGCAACTCCTTTGTAAACATTCCAAATATTCCATCCGATAAAATTTCCATTAAACAGATTAATGACGATGGTTATGGGCGAATGTGGTACCTCTCTTACGGTGGATTGGCCTGGATTGATAAAGCCAGCAAAATATCACACGTCCCATCGGAATTAACCAAAACAACCTTCTTAGATACATTACGAATAAATAGCTTTGCCATACAAGACAGTTCTAAGTTGTGGCTTGCAACCATTACCCAAGGTATTTTTTGCTACAACTTAAAAACCATGGAAGTAGAGTTTTCTCTTCCAACATACAAAGACATTGATAACATTAGTTTAAATAAGAGAGGCGATCTTTTTTTTGTTGCAAATGCGCCCTACAACCAGCTCTTGGTACTTCCGCAATCAACAACCAAGACTCGAAAAGCTCAGCTACTTTATCAGTTTCCACCCAATTTGAGAATTAGTTGGGTTAATTACGTACAAGATTGGGAAGGTGATGAATGGATCTCTTTTGAAAATGGTCTTTTAAAGGTACGTTCCGATTTTAAACTCTCCACCATTCGGAGCAATATGTTTACCGAAAACGATTTGCTCAAAGGTAATGTACACATTCGTTTTTTAGACAATATGGGAAACCTCTGGTTAAGCTGCGAACGTAAAGGCATAATAATGATCGACTTACATCAAAAAAAATTCAATCATTACAAATACCTAATCTCCGATAAAGTGATAAGTGGAGATAACATGAATATGGTTTTTGAAGATAGCGATGGCAAAATATGGACTGGATGTTACGATCAGGGTATTTCATGTTACAACCCCAAAACCAAACAAAGTACCATTATTCCATACAACATTACCAACAGCAAACTAATCAACTTTAAAGGACCATCGGGCATTACAGAAGACAACGAGGGAAAAATATGGATTGGGTTTTACGAAGGTGGATTAATAAAAATAGATAAGAAAACCTTTAGCCTCGAATACTTTTCCAATAATCCACACGCAAAAAACTATTTTAACTCGTCTATCATTCGCAGTATCATTACCGATAATGAGCAAAACATTTGGCTTGCAAGCAGTACCTCGGGAGTTGTTGAGTACCATAGAGCTACAAAAAACTTTATTTACCACTCCGAGCTTTATGAGAAAGACTTCCACACCAACTCCCACTACCGATTTATTTTTAAAAGTAAGAATGGCACCATTTGGTTTGGTACTCAAAACGGTGGACTTGGAAAATACACCGTTAGTAATCATCTATTTACGCACTATACCCACAACCCTCAAAACCAAAAATCTATTAGTGGTAACACCGTCTATTTTGTATACGAGGATACAGACTCCCAGCTTTGGGTTGCCACCAATAACGGATTGAACCGTTTCAACCCCGCAACAGAACAATTTGAAAACCATATCTTTGACGATGAAGGCTCCTCTTGCGCAATATATAGAATCTATCCTGATAAGCATAATAACCTTTGGATGAGTGGCGACTGCGGACTTATACGCTTCAACAAACTAACCTTCGAGAAAACACGCTACCTTAAAGGAGATGGATTACCATCGAGTGAATTCAACACCATGGCGGGCTGTGAAACACGTGCTGGCGAGATATTTCTTGGTTCGCCCCAAGGACTTGTCTCCTTTTTCCCCGACTCCATTAAACCCAACCCATACCCCTCGAAGCCTATACTCACGAACCTCAAAATATTCAACAGAACAATTTCACCTGGCGACACGGTTCACGGATGTGTTATTTTAGATAAAAATATTTCACTGCTAAAAAACATTGTCCTAAACTACGATGTAAACGATTTCACCATCGATTTCTCGGCCATGCACTTCGCATCTCCCAGTAAGAACCAATTTTACTACCAACTCTCGGGGTACAACGAAAAGTGGATTCTTTGCAATGCCAATAAACGTTTTGCCAACTTCACAGGACTTCCGCCAGGGCAATATACCTTTCACCTCAAAACCACCAACAACGATGGTTTAATGAGCAACCCAAAAGATGAAATATCTCTAAACATAGAAATTGTACCTCCATTAACACAAACCCTTTGGTTTAGAATGCTTTTAACAATTGCCCTTGCACTCTTTATATTCGGCCTTTTCAAATACCGACTACGCATTATTCGTAACCAAAAAATAGAACTCGAAAATACCGTTGTCGCTCGTACCAAAGAGATAAACGATAAAAACACCCTACTCGAAGAGCGTCAAGAGGAGATAGAAACCCAAAATGACGAGCTCGAGCGGCACCGCAATCACCTTGAACTACTGGTAGATAACCGAACTCTCGAACTCCAAATTGCCCTTACAAAAGCCGAAGAGAGCGACAGGTTAAAGTCGACCTTTTTAGCCAACATGAGCCATGAAATCCGTACCCCCATGAACGCCATCATGGGCTTTAGTAGTCTGCTCATAGACGACACACTCACCAACTCAGAGAAAAATATCTATGCCGAAATAGTTCATTCCAATGGAGAATCTCTACTCAATTTATTAAATGATATTCTCGATAGATCCATCATTGAGTCGGGTAAAATGAAAATTATTAAAAGAGAAATTGACCTCAACGTTCTCTTAAATGAGATTTACATAGTCTTTTCAAAACATAAAGAGGTAATGCTCAACCCCGATTTGAAGCTTATTTTCAACATCGATCCAACCATCAATCTAATCATTATTACCGACTCCATAAGACTCACACAGGTATTCAATAATCTTGTTGGAAACGCCATAAAATTCACTAAAAGTGGCACTATTAGCCTTAGTTACACCGTAGAGAACCACCACATCAAATTTCAAATCTCCGACACAGGTATTGGCATGGACGCCAAACGAATAAATACCGTTTTCGAGCGCTTCCGTAAAATAGAAAACCCAAACATCGTCTATCATCGAGGCGCTGGCCTAGGGCTCTCTATTTGCAAAAGCATTGTTGAAATGCTCGGTGGCACCATCTGGGCCGAGTCGCAACTAGGGGTCGGATCAACCTTTTTCTTTACAATAGCAAAAAAATAAAACCACGCCATACGCTTGGGTTATTTTGGACGTGCCGGCAGTGGCAATTCCAATTTATCTGAGCCTATTGCCTATAAGTAAGTCCCAAGAGACTTTCGCCACTCCCGTCGCGTTTTTCGTTCATACCCCACAGGGTGGTATCCACTTCAACCGCTCACGCAGCCAACTTAACAATGTGAATCTTGCCATAATCATCGTTGATTGGCTCTTTTGCCTAATTTATTACATCTAACTCACCGTTCAATACTAAAATCATAAAACCCAAATCGAATCCTTTTCCAATGTTTTTTTGGTTAAATTTGCACCCTTCAAAGAGTACTCATTTAAAAAAGCATCCCTTGGCGTTTAATCCGTTCAACATACAATTACCCATTACCGAAAGTATAGCCGAGGTGCGCAACCACCTCGCTAAAAGCACTACCCTTATTGTAAATGCCCCACCAGGAGCTGGCAAGAGCACGCTTTTACCTTTAGCTCTATTAGACGAAGTGTGGCTCCAAGGCAAGAAAATACTCATGCTCGAACCGCGCCGATTGGCTGCACGCACCATTGCTCATAGAATGGCCGAACTGCTGGGCGAAGAGGTGGGTCAAACGGTGGGTTACAGAATTCGCTTCGAGAATTGCACCTCCAAAAACACCCGCATTGAGGTAGTTACCGAAGGAATATTAACCCGAATGTTACAAACCGATAATGCGCTCGAAGGAGTGGGATTAGTGATGTTCGACGAGTTTCACGAACGATCCATCTTTGCCGATGTAGCACTAGCGCTCTGTCGGGAATCGCAACTTATTCTTCGCACCGACCTGCGCATCGTAATCATGTCGGCCACACTAGATATGCCCACTCTCACCGAACTTTTACAAGCGCCAGTAGTCTTCTCCGAAGGACGACAATATCCGGTAGAAATAATCTACACTGGCGAGCGCGATATAACCATGATTGCCGATCTCACGGCGCGAACCGTAATGCGAGCCGTAAAAGAGAAAAAGGGCGATGTGCTGGTCTTTTTACCAGGTGAAGGAGAGATAAAGAAGTGTGAGGAGTTGCTCCAAAAAGCACTGCCCCATTTTGCCATCCATCCGCTCTACGGCTCTTTGCCACAGTTTAAGCAAAACAGCGCCCTCACGCCCAACAAACAGGGAAAACGTAAAATAGTATTGGCCACCTCCATTGCCGAAACAAGTTTAACCATTGAAGGAATAGAAATAGTGGTAGATTGCGGTTACGGACGCACCATGCGTTTCGACCCCAAGTCGGCTCTCTCGCGCCTCGAAACCATTGAAATATCGAAAGACTCAGCCAATCAAAGAGCTGGTAGGGCTGGCAGACTAGGGCCTGGCACGTGTTACCGCATCTGGACACTCGCCACCCATCATCGCCTAGCCGAACACCGTATACCCGAAATAGCAGAGGCTGATTTAACCTCCTTGGTGCTCACACTCTCCAACTGGGGCGTGTCAGCCA
>JAYVSA010000326.1:0-5705 GCA_043775765.1 Breznakibacter sp.
TTTGAACTAATTGCCACAATACCGTCAACAAAAGCCCGTCCAGAGGAGCCTTTGGCAAATTCCGATTGATCTGTGGTTACAACTATTTGGCTCAAGTAACCATCTTCTTTTCCGGCAAATACTGTTGGTGATAGCTCGTGCGTTTTACTGTCCACTAAGCCAATCCAAGCAAATAGGAATTGCCCAGACTCAATGGCTACTTGGCAAATCTTATCAAAAAGTTCTTCTTCGGATGATGTTTGTACAATGGCTTGGTTTACTTGACTCAGAAAGGCATAAAGTCGTGAAGCATGACGTAAGTTTACTTCCATTAATTTGCGTTCTGTAATATCAAGCATCACGCCAACGATACCTGCTATATTTCCCTCTGTATTGTCGTAGGTTGCTTTATTAAATACAACATCATGCATCTTTCCATCGGCATGAAGCATTGAGATTTCATAGGTATCACTACCTGGATTTTTTAGAAGTTTGTCGTCCACATGCTCATATTTTTGAGCAAGCTCTGAAGGAACAAGTTCATATCCTGTTTTGCCAATAAAGTTCTCTAGCGTTACACCCATAAACTTCATAAATTCCTTATTCGCACCAATATATCTACTGTTCGCATCTTTATAAAATATTGGCAATGGAACGGCATCTAAAAGTACCTGCTGAAACGATATGGAGTCGAGCATTGCTTCTTCAATTTGTTTTCGTTCGGTAATATTTTTGAAATTAAGAACAATCGCTTCAACACTCAAGTTGTTTAGTAAATTTGAGAACGTACTCTCAACCCAAACCCAGTTGCCTTTTTTATCTACAAGGCGGTATTGGATGGTTGATACATCCGCCGGACATTCAATTATTTTATTCAACACGCTCATTACCAAAGGCAAATCATCTGAATAGGTTAATTGAGCTTGATTTAACCCAATGTTATCCCATTCATTATATCCAAGAATCTTTTTGCCCGATGGACTCATATACTTAAATTCACCTTGGGCACTAATCAGCGCAATGCCATCGGGCGCATTTTCGATAAGAGCGTGGTAGTGTTGACTTGTTTTTAATACATTTTGCTCGGCCAGCTTACGTGCCGAAATATCATTCCAAGTGACAAATAATGTCTGTTTTTCATTAAAAATCATTGACGCTAAAGAGACCTCAACCTCAAAATTAGTCTTGTCGAGTTTACAATGCGTCCATTCAAATTTATTGTGCCCATTAGCAATAGCTAAAGCAATCATATCCAAATATTTACATCTAGAATTTAAGCCGTCTAATTGAAATTCTGGTGAGAATGTCTCTGGCCGTTGTCCAATAATTTGGTTACGGGTTGCACCCAACATAATCTCTGTAGCGGTGTTGCAATTGGTAAAAATACCATCAACAATAAGCAAATAGGCGTTTGGCGAATTTTGGAATAGAATGGAGTAGTTTTCTTCACTTCTGAGTAGTGCTTGAGATGCTTTTTTCGACTCGGTAATATCTCTAATAACAAAAACAATTTGAATTGGCTGTCCCTCATCGTCACGAACACATTCACTATTCACCTCAACATCAAATATTGTTTGGTCTCGATGCAAAGCTTTGTATTCACATAATCCAATCTTGATGCCTTGAAAAAGCTGTGAAATCCTGTCCAATGCAAGGGCTCTGTCTTGAGGTGCAATGAAATCAAGAATACTGTGTCCTAATATTTCTGCCTCCTTTGGATATCCAAACAAAGAATAACCAGCATTTGTAACCATTATTATTTTTCCTTCGATGTCGGTAATCGTTATAACATCGGGCGATGCATTAAGAATAGACTTATAGCGTTCTTCGCTCTCTCTTAGAGCCTTCTCTTTTTTATTAAGCTCTACTACGGCTTGTGTTAACTCTTTATTGGTCGTTTTAATGTTATCGATAGTTGAGTTCAAACGGCTATTCATGAAATCCAACTCGCTATTTTTCTCCTCAATTTCCAGTTCGCGTAGTTTTTGTTTGGAAATATCTTTTGTCGTTGTGCGAAATCCCATGGAGTTACCTGCCGAATCGAAAATAGGTTGCCAAGAAATTGAAACCCATTTGTGAGATCCATTTATATGGTTTACTCTCACCTCTAAATTCTCCCCACCAATACCCTTTGTGGCCAGTGATAGTTTTTCGTATGCCAATTTTAAATCATCCTCAAAAATAGAAAATTCCATGAAGTTTTCTGCTGAAAGATACTCTTCTGGAGTAAAGCCTGTTATCTGTACCGAGTAAGGATTCATCCAAATAAGTTTACCCTCTTTGTTGAACCAAGCCTCCCAACTAGCAGTATAATTTGCAATTGCCTTAAAGTTCTCTTCGCTTTGGCGCAAGGCAAGTTCTGTCTTCTCACGTTTAGAAATCTCTTTCTTTAAAAGTAAATTTGTGTAAGCTTTTTCGGAGAGTTCATTGGCAAAAATAAATAACATATCGGCAATTCGTTGAAATTTATCCACCGACATAATAGGAACTTCAAGATATGCCTCACGAACTTCTTTAGGATCGGCACCAATTTCGGCACCATAATTAAGTAATTTGGCTTCATCTACTTCACTATTTCTAACCTGCCCAACATGCCAAAAGGCAATATGAACGCCATTAATACTTATGGCAGCTTTAGCGTCCCAAAGACCAGCACTTAAACATTTATGTAAAACTGGCGCATTAAAATCGGGTGTTTCAAGGGAGATGTCTGATTTAATGCAGTTTTCTAATCCTAACTTAGTCATTCGAACAACTCCACTACACAAGCGGCAAAAATTGCTTGGCTTGGTAATTGGGGTTCCATCGGGTTTAGTAATAAGCGAAGCAACACCATTACCCTCTGCAAACAAGTCTTGTAACCGCTGAATATCTTCAAGGTTAAAGATGTCTTCAAATTCAATATTTGCTTTGTCTTTCGACTCATGCGCTTCGGGTGGTAGATTTGGATTCATGCTTCTCTTTTATAGATTATTGATTCACATAGATTCGCACTTTGGCAACAACTTTGCGAACAACCGTCTAACACGTTTTTACAACTTTGCAACTCTATTAAAATTAAACCATAAAAGTGAAAATAACAACATGTTTATGTTAAAATTCAATATTTAATATTTTAATTGTGAGTAACTCACCTATCGAGCTCCTAGTGGCACTGGTGTGCAAGGTTATTTTATGTTCTAATAAATTCGCTCCTTTTGTGACTCTTTTTAAACCTGAATTCAGAACTTTATTTTACAAATTCAGCTCCTCGGATTAAATTATTATTAACTTTAATAAGGGCATTAAAGATATTCTACTTTAATCCATTTCCCTATCACGTATACGAAACGAAGTATGGCTAGTACCACTCCCGACCAAATAGTTCAATGCTATCTCGATAATCTATTGGAAGGCAATCGTTTGGCGTGTTCAGCAATATCTAGGCAATTTTTAGTTGAAAACTCCTCTATTAAAGATTTATATGAAGACGTCTTTAAAGTATCTCTCTACCAAGTTGGACGGTTGTGGGAAACGAATAAAATTAGCGTTGCTACCGAGCATTTGTGCACCGCAATTACCGAAGGCATATTAAATGAACTCTTTGAGCAAATTATATCGACGAAACGCTACAATAAAAAAGTGGTAGTAGCTTGTGTAGACAAAGAGCAACATCAGGTGGGAATTAGAATGGTGGCCGATATTTTTGAGATGAATGGCTGGGAGAGTTTGTTTCTTGGTACAGGTATTCCTGTTGTAAAGTTGGTGAAATTCATAGATGAGGTAAAGCCCGAAGCTTTAACATATACCGTAATTTGGGTTTTTCGAGCTTACAGATCGCGCAACTTCAGCTCTACTTATTGGGCAGCTCAACTAAATACATGGATTGATATATATAAAACGGAACTCTCACCCCAATGTTTCGGGGAGATTTACCCTTATTATAATTGGATGCAGATTAATATTCCATCTTTTAATAAACTTGCCGAAGACGATTTAGAAAGCACTCATTCAGTTCACTAATGATGGCACAAAAGGGAGATGCAAACATACTACAACGATGGAGTAATCTGATTCGAGATTTACAACAGAATGGAGATTCTGCGTCTTTTGGCATTTTTGATTACCAAGGTAATTTACTTTGTGCAAACTCAGCATTTTGCTATTTTATGGATACAGATTTAGATCAATTATTGCCAAGGAATAGTTTTATTTTGCCTTCTTTTGCCGAATTTGTCAATGCACCCAAAAGCAATCTTGTTTATGAAGGTTTAATTACTATTGGTAATTTCGAAGATGTTAGTTATGTGCTTAATGCTGAGGTTTTTAGACACAACAACGAGGTTCTTGTTTATGCCGAAGCCGATGTGCCAAATTTGTTTCAGGAGAACAAAAAAATGTGTGTTATAAACCAAGAAGTCAACAACTTACAACGCCAATTAATAAAGGAGAAGAAGAATTTACAAAATGCTTTATTAGAACTAAAAGAGACACAACAAATGCTCATCCATTCGGAGAAGATGAATGCACTTGGAAAACTTGTTGCAGGTGTAGCACACGAACTCAACAATCCTATCTCCTTTGTTTATAGCAATATCTTTTCACTCGAGAAAAACGTTAAAGAGCTTGTGCATTCGTATCGGGAATTAGAAGAGTTGATTCATCAAAAAGCAAATGCTGAAATTGTGGAAGCATCTGAAAAAATTGGCAAAAAAAATGAAATAGCCTATCTCCTCGATGATGTTGTTGATATAACCAAAGAGTCCAAAATGGGGATTGAAAGGGTTAAAAATATAATTGAAGATTTACGTAAATTTTCGAGGCTCGACGAATCCGAAATTAAAGAGGTGAATATTATTGAAAATATCCAATCAACGATCACTATTGCTCGATTTGAAATTACGAAAAAAAATATTAAATTTCAATTTATTGGCCCTTCCAATTTGCTCGTAGAGTGCTATGTAGGGCAACTGAATCAGGCGGTGCTCAATGTGCTCATTAATGCAATTTATGCCGTTGATGAGGGCGGTTTTATTTCATTCACTGTTACAAGTGACATTAAAAATGTTAACTTAGTAATTAAAGATGATGGTTGTGGGATTTCAGACGATGTTAAAAACCATATTTTTGATCCATTCTTCACCACCAAGCCTGTTGGCAGTGGTACTGGGCTTGGGTTGAGTATAACGTACAAAATAATTACCGATTTACACCATGGAACTATCTTGGTTGAATCGGCATCAGGACAAGGGTCGACATTTAGAATATCAATTCCTTTGAAAATTTAATTATATGAACGAGCACGACGTAGAAACAAAGCATCACAACTTGCTGATTATCGATGACGAATTGGAAATTACCAAATCGTTGGAGCGCCAGTTTAGACGCAAATACAATGTTTTTACAACCACCAATGCAATTGAAGGGCTCGAAATTATGGAGAAAGAGCATATCCAGGTGGTGTTGTCCGATCAAAGAATGCCCGGTATGACGGGTGTTGATTTCTTTTCTAAAATAAAAGACAAGTATCCAGATGCACTAAAGTTAATTCTAACGGGGTACGCAGACATTGAAGCGGTTATTGGCGCAATAAACGAAGGACAGGTGTTTCGATATGTTACCAAACCTTGGAATCCAGACGAGCTAGATGCGATAATAAAAGAGGCATTTGAAAAACATGAATTAATAACAAGCAACAGATTAATCCTCAGAAAATTACAAGATCTAAACATAAATCTCGAAGATAA
>JAYVSA010000327.1:0-4225 GCA_043775765.1 Breznakibacter sp.
GGCATCTACCGTAACGCCACTGTAGTTTCCCACCTTCTCGTGTAAACCCGAGGCGTGGTTGAAGAGCGATGTTTTTCCGCTGTTGGGGTTTCCCACCAGAGCCACGTTAATGGTTTTGCTCTTTTCGCGTGCCGACACCTTGAGGCGATCTTCAATAAGCGTACCCTCGTATACAGACACCTCCATGGTAAGTGCCTCCTCCTCTGAGATTACCTCAATAAGAGAAGCCTCGCTTCGGCGTAGAGAAATGTTATAACCCATTATTTGGTACTCAATGGGATCTTGTAATGGGGCGTTTTTGATAACGGTAACCACCTTGGATTTAACAAACCCCATTTCCGTAATACGTTTTCTAAAAGCACCGTGCCCAAGAACCTTGGTTATAACTCCTGTTTGATTATTTGATAGTTCTGATAAACGCATTATTTCAGTATTTATTCTTTAAAAATTTAAGCCAAAACGTATGGTTGCTACGGCACAGTTATCTATGTTTGCTAGTCGCCCCGATGGGTCTACAATATACTGAAAATCGGGTTGTATGAATATATTATTAGTAACAGATGTACGATAAGTAAGTTCAAAAGTTGTTTCACTTCCCATCTGATCATTAAAATTCTCATACGCCATAGAAACGCCCAGAATATCGTTGTTTTTTTTGCTAAAAACGCCATTCATACAAGAGCCAAGTCCAATATAAAAATCACATAGGCTCGATGGAGATGGACTATAACCCATTTGTGCAAACACGCCAATATTGCGTTCTCCTCGTTGCCAAACTTTTTGGTCGGCATATACATAAATGGCAGCCACACATACATCTAACGAATCATCGAGATCTTTCGAGAAGCTCTTTTCAAATGTATGATCGTGCAAATAGCTCCCAAATTTATAGAGCCCTGGCAAGCCATTCACCACCAAACTCTTCTGATATTCAGAAATGGCAAAGTTACCATCTCCTTTGTTAAAATCCCAACTAATATTATATGGATTATAGGCGAAATCGGTAGATTTCCCATCGTAAAGAGCCACAACCCAACTCGTTGTCTCGTTTATATGCCAATTGAGGGTTGCCCCCAAGGCAGTAATCGGATAGACTGGTGCCGCAATATTGCCCGATATGGTTGGCAAAATTCCAAACGAACTATTCAAGAAGAGTGCCCCATGTTCCGAACCCGCAAACTCCACATTCAAATCTTGCAACCCTACCGTAAGGTCAAATTGCCCCAGTGATTGCTTCACCCAGAGCTCCTCAAAAAACGTATGGTCGCCTCCAGCCTCAATATTGGAAGCCACCTGTGCATCGCCCAACATCTCCTCCGAGGGAGAGGCTCCATGCGTATTGGCACCATTTGCAAAAAACGTTGTACCACGCCACCAGCCTGCTTTTTCGGTGTCGAAACCAATCTTTATATTGGCCAAACCCAAATAGCGCCCGCCCCTTTTCACGCCACCTTGCACCACATGAACATTATCGCCCAAGTACTGCACCTCAAAACAAAAGCCATCATTTACATCGAGCGTATCACTCTGCGCCTGAGCCGAACCAAAGGCTAAAAGCGTAAAAAAAGTGGCCGATGCAATATGTGTTTTCCTCATCATGTATTGTTGTAAAAGTAACAATGCAAAAATAGACGACTCCCCAAAATGGTACAATCCCCAATAGTGGTGATTTAAATTACTCAAAAAAACCGAGCTTAGAATCACTCAAAACAACTATTCTGTCTCTTTTTTGGGGGTGCCAGCTGGGGCATTTGCTTATTCTTTGAGGTTTACTGTTCAAATTTCAATTTCATACATCTTCGCCCCAGCTGTCGGGCTTTTGCTGCAATCTTTTTGCCCACAACGTCCCGAGTTCTTAAATATCCGAAAAGGGCAAAAAGGATTTCCGCGGCATCCCTCACCCGTTGCACAACACGTCTCATGTCTCAACTTTAACGTGAGTTCCATGTAAGAATGGTTATCTCAGTACAACGCACCGCCAACCACAGCACTGCTGCAAGTTTCTGTACTCCAAGAGGGAGGCTCGCAAAACGCATGAGGCCTTCTTGGTTTCAAGAAGATACCCTGCAAATTGCGAGAGGCTTTCTTGGGTTCAAGGAGATGTCCTGCAAATCGCATGAGACTTTCTTGGGTTCAAGGAGGCTTGCTACAGCAATGCGAGCCCTTTTATTGAGAGTGAAGTCGACGAATAGATCAATTGGTGCGGCAGAGCCGCTAAATATTTGTAGCAAAGTAAATATTTAAGTATGCCAGAAGGTGCATTGCACCGCAATACCCAGTTTTAGTAAAATTACGCCTTTACCTCTATAATATCCGAAAGAACTGTAGAATAACGCGGAGAGAGTTTCTCCTGATTCATTTTCCATTTACGACCACCATCTTGAGCAGCCAATCTAATTTTATGTGAACCAAAATCGTTGTTTATCTTATCAACGACCTTCATCAACACCTTGTGCTTCGGATTGGTATTGTAGAAAAGTGTTTGCTGAACTTCGTGCTCGGAACAGATATCCATCACCACAACTCCAGCTCTCTTATAGGAGTAATCGTTGATAAAGATTCGTTCCAACGCAAAAACGGCAAATTCGGCTATTTCCATATTTGAGTTGGTGGCAAATGGCAGCTTCACTATGTAATTTCTATTATACTGAGCCTGATCATCGCGATGTCTATTGGTATTTACAAAAACCATCACCGAAAGGCAGCACGACTCCTGCTGGCGTAGTTTCTCGGCACACGCAACGGAAAAGGCAACAATTCGCTCTTTTAATTGGTCGAAAGTGGTATAATTTTTTTCAAATGTTCGCGTGGTGGCAATGCTCTTTTTGGCTCGCGATTTTTCCATTTGAATAGATGGAATGCCCAAAAGCTCTTGCTTTAAGCGCTCCTCAACCACACTCATATTACGTTTAAAATAAGCGTCAGATAGTTGAGTGAAATCGTAGGCTGTTCTGATATTTATGGCATCTAAACGTTTGCTGTGTCTACGTCCAATACCCCACACATCGCCCACTTTGAGCCATTTTAGAGCTTTTACTCTAAGAGTTTCGTTATCAATAATATGCACAGCTAAAGTCTCTTTCGGAAATTTTTTGGCAATATGATTAGCCACTTTGGCCAATGTTTTGGTAGGTGCAAAACCAATGCTTACGGGTATTCCGGTCGATTTAGTAATCTTTCGCACAATCTCCTGACCAAACTCTCGTAAATCAGATGATGAAAATTCACTCAAATCAATAAAAGCCTCATCAATGCTATAGATCTCTATTTTAGGACAATAGCTCGCTAAAATTTTCATCACCCGCATGCTCATATCGCCATAAAGGGCAAAGTTGGCCGAAAAAACAGCAACATTATGTTGTTTAAATAGCTCGTGATATTGGTAGGCTGGCGCTCCCATAGGCACTCCAACGGCTTTAGCTTCATTGCTACGGGCAATCACGCAACCGTCGTTATTGGAGAGCACAACAACTGGTTTTCCGTTTAAATCAGGACGAAAAACGCGCTCGCACGAAGCGTAAAAATTATTGCAATCCAAAAGTCCAAACATCAGAGCCAATTAATTAAAATTAGTGTCGCTAACTTATTTATTTCAATAAATTTCGTTGCTTAACATCTTGTAAAATACACATTTGGTGGATGGCTATTTTGTTGAGTTTTTGCAACCGTTGCAACTGCGAAAGGTTTTCGTTAACAAATAGAGCATTTAAGTTTTCGAGATTTGACAAACATATTAGCTCGTTAATCGTGGCGTAATCGCGCATATTGCCCTTTAATTCTGGATTATTATCACGCCATTGTTTGGCTGTAATACCAAATAGAGCAATGTTCAATACGTCGGCCTCGTTGGCATAAACAACCGATATTTGCAGGGGTGTGAGCTCGGATGGTATTAAATTATGCTGTATGGCATCGGTGTGGATGTGGTAATTTATTTTAGATAACTCACGTTTAGCCGACCAGCCAATAAGTTTTTGCTCTTCTTCTTTTAGGCGTTGAAACTCTTTTACAATATATAATTCGAACTCGACCGAAATCCAACTAGCAAATTTAAAAGCGATATCTTTATGAGCAAATGTACCACCGTAACGTCCAGATTTGACAACAAAACCAATTGCATTTGTTGCTAATATCCACTTTTGAGGCGACATTGTAAAGGCATTTAGACCAGCTTCCTTTTTAAACCCCTCGAATTCGAGGGGTTTAAAATTTGGGTTGTACAATG
>JAYVSA010000328.1:0-3923 GCA_043775765.1 Breznakibacter sp.
CAATGTGCTTATCGTGCTGAATGATAATAATATGGCTATAGATCCAGCCATTGGCGGATTGAGTGATTATTTGGTAGATATAGCAACCTCTCGAACGTACAACAAAATCAGGCAAGAGGCTATTACCACGCTTGATAAGTATAAGATTACTGGGCCACGAGCAAAAGATATGATGGTGAAGGTTAACAACGCCATAAAAGCTGTGTTAACGAAGCAATCAAATATCTTCGAAGGATTAAATATTCGTTATTTTGGACCCGTAGATGGGCACGATATTAATCGATTGACTCAGGTTTTAAATGATTTGAAAAATATTCCTGGACCAAAAGTTCTTCATTGCATTACGAAGAAAGGTAAGGGGTTTAAGCTTGCCGAGCAAAATCAAACAGAGTGGCATGCAACAGGGGTTAACTTTGATAAAGTAACTGGTGAGAAATATGTTTCCGAACAGGAACAAAGGCCTAAACCACCGAAATATCAAGATGTTTTTGGCCATACTATTGTAGAACTGGCAAAGATGAACGAACGCATTGTAGGAATAACACCTGCCATGCCTAGTGGTTGCTCATTAAGCTATATGATGGAGGCAATGCCACACCGAGCGTTTGATGTAGGAATTGCCGAACAACATGCCGTTACTTTTTCTGCTGGGTTAGCGATATCTGGCATGGTGCCTTTTTGCAATATCTATTCAACTTTCTTGCAACGTGGTTACGATCAGGTGATTCACGATGTGGCCATTCAGAAACTTAACGTTGTATTGTGTTTAGATAGAGGTGGTTTAGTGGGAGCTGATGGCGCTACACATCATGGCGCTTATGATTTATCGTTTCTACGGTGCGTTCCTAATTTAACAATTTCCGCACCAATGGATGAGGTTGAATTACGAAATCTTATGTATACAGCTCAATTGCCAAATCAAGGGCCTTTTTCCATCAGATACCCTCGTGGAAATGGGTTTAATATGGATTGGCACCAGCCGTTTGAAGAGATCAAAATAGGCACTGGAAGGTGCATGGCAGAAGGTACAGAGCTCGCACTACTCTCAATAGGTACAATTGGGCACAAAGCTTTATTGGCCTCAAAAGAGTTGGCCAAAGAGGGCGTTTCTGTGGCTCATTACGATGTTCGTTTTTTAAAGCCATTGGATGAAAATATGTTGCATGATGTTTTGAGCAAATTCAAGCACATCATCACGATTGAAGATGGAACCATTGTTGGCGGATTGGGAAGTGCCATTTTGGAATTTGCATCGGACAACAACTACCATCCCACTATCAAGAGGTTGGGTATTCCCGATCGTTTTGTAGATCACGGAACTCAATCGGAACTCCTGCGTGAATGCGAATACGATAAAGCAGGCATTGTAAAAGCCATCAAAGCAATACTTAAAATTTAACAGCTTTCTAAAACAGCTATTTGTGAATAAAGGCTTGGTAATCAAATCAACAGGAAGCAACTACGAGGTAGAAACCTCCGATGGAACAATCATTACGTGTTCGATAAAAGGAAAATTTAGAACTAAGGATATTCGAACCACGAATCCTATTTCTGTGGGAGATAAAGTCTTTTTCGAGAATGACCCAAAGGCAGGCGGAGCAGTTATTTACGATTTAGAAAAACGTACAAATTACATCATTCGCAAAGCCTCAAATCTCTCCAAGGAGAGCCAAATCATAGCGTCTAATGTTGATCAGGTATTCTTAATTGCTACTCTCATAAACCCAGTTACCACCACTACTTTTATCGATCGTATTTTAGCAACGGCCGAATCTTTCAGAATCCCAACAACTATTGTCTTTAACAAACACGACTTATATACCAACGTTGAGCTTGAGAAATTGGCCGAGTTAAAGATGATATACACCGATTTAGGTTATGCGGTTCTCGACATATCAATGAAATTAGATGGAGATATTGTCAAGCTAAAATCTCTTGTAAAAGATAAGATTACACTTCTTACAGGGCACTCCGGCGTAGGAAAATCGACATTTATCAACAGCATGGAAGCAACGTTAAATGTTAAAACAGGCACTATTTCAGATGCCCATGGCTCGGGTAAACATACCACCACATTTGCCGAAATGCACAAACTGTCTATTGGAGGTTATATCATTGATTCTCCTGGCGTTAGAGGTTTTGGCGTTATTGAGATAGAGAAAAATGAGGTGTCGCACTATTTTAGAGAGATTTTCCGAGTTGGACAGAAATGTCAATTCAACAACTGCCAACATACCAACGAACCCAAATGTGCGGTAAAAGATGCAGTTGAGGAGGGAGTTATTGCATATTCTCGATATAATAGTTATCTTAGTATACTTGACGGTAATGAAGAAAAGTATCGATAGTCCCGTCTGGAGCCAATAAGTCTCACCAGATATACCTCAAATCGATGAAAAAGGGAAGAATAGTCTATGTTGTTATTTTCAGCTCCCTAATTGTACTAAATATTTGGTTGGGCATTTACTATTCTAAAAAAACGGTTCAAGCAACAGCTGAAAATGACATTCAAAATGTGTTGGTCATCAAGAATGGGCTCATTGATTATTTTAGAGAGATAGATAATGACTCTAAACTCCTTGTAACTTGCTTGCCAGAAGAGTCCTTTTCGATAAATAAAAATGATGCATCGAATTTAAGACAGAATATCGATTATTTTTTATGTCGAAATTCATTTCACCTCAAGGACATTAAAATTTATGACATATCAGGCAACTACATAAATATTACTAAAGCACTGCCCAATAGTCATATCACAAAATTTGGTTTTGAAAATCCAATTATAAGAATAGGGTCTCCCGTTATCTCTTTTTTAAGCGATAGCACTATTGAACTTAAACTTCCTATTGGTAAGGAGCAAACCGTTGGCCATTTTGAGTTTGAGATTGATTTTAAGGGGCTCATCAGAGATCTTAAGGTTGGGTACAACTATTCTGAAGAAACAATGCTCACTGTTTCCTTAAATGGCGCAAAGATTGTTTATTCTGAAATTGACTTTACAAAGGCATCACAGGAAGACTTCCTAAGTTTAGTTGTTAATGGAACAGATAATATAGAATCTCCAAAATTATCAACCATTAATCAACATCAATATTTTTCTGTTTTTAAATCACTTATTGTAAACGGAAGCACCTTCAATATTGCATCATCAACACCTAAAAAGTTAATAACGCATCAATTGTTGTTGTACCTAATACCGATATGGATTTTTTCTATCTTGCTTTTGCTTATTGCCACTCTGCATCTTTTAAACTATCAAAAACAGATAAAAGCGAATCTTAAAAGGATAAAAATTACTCAAGAGGCTGTTTTGCGTATTATCAATTTGTTGCCAATTGGAATCTTTGTTTGTGGACCCGACAATAGGATAAAGATGGCGAATAAAGCGGTTTTATCGCTTTTAGAATTTGATACCGAAGATCATATTTTGGGTGAAAAATTCTCTGTTCCAATGGCTTTTCGTAAGAAAAAGTTGGTAAGAGAGGGAGAAGTAGGGGGTACATCCACCAAAATTATTTATCAGTCGAATAATAGCGATGACATTATTGTTCACATGGAGATGTTGCCAATCTTTTTGATTGACCAACAATATACGTTTAAGATATTTATAGAATACCCTAAAGTTGAGGAGCACAATACCTTGCGCGAAGATGGCGAAATGGCGAAAAATACCTTTGTAGCCAATATTAGCCATGAATTGCGTACGCCACTCAACGGTATTATTGGAATGTCTGATTTGTTAATTCAAAGCATCTCTATGCCTGAAGAGGAGATGGATTTGGTACAAGTTATCCATCGTTCCGCCAGAACATTATTGGCACTTATAAATGATATCCTTGATTTTTCAAAAATTGAGGTTGGAAAACTTGAAATAGAGTCTATTCCAATTGACTTAGAAGAGGAGGTTAATGATACCATTAAGT
>JAYVSA010000329.1:0-6327 GCA_043775765.1 Breznakibacter sp.
TGTGGCTTCTCGGCTATTACTTTTTCTGTGGTAAATAAGTTGTCTCTATAAAAGTCAATGCCTACTGCTTGGGGCGAATAGGTGATGTACGCTTTGCCAAGTTTTTGTAAATCGTATTGTTCTGTGGTAATCTGAGACGACATAGCATCTACTTTTCCGCTAACAAGGTCCTCGATGTTAAAGGAGTGGGGAAGTATTTTTATTTTCGATGTATTGATGCCCTCGCTCTTTAGGTAGGCAATTATTTCGGCCGAATCTGTTTCTAGCATTAAGGTGCTATTGTTGAAATCGTGGATGGATTGAATGACATCTTTCTTTAGACTCAATAAAACTAGCGGGGAATGTTGAAATATGGACGCAAGTACCACCACTGGTGTACCCTTGGCACGCAAGAGAATGAGATCGGATCCACCAATGCCAAAATCAACCTTTCCAGTGATGACTTTTTCTTCTGGATTATTTTGAGACGATGCTGGTAAAATGGTTACCTCTAAACCAGCCTCTTT
Source organism: Breznakibacter sp. (assembly GCA_043775765.1). Lineage (GTDB taxonomy): Bacteria > Bacteroidota > Bacteroidia > Bacteroidales > Marinilabiliaceae > JAGPHP01. The sequence goes on from JAYVSA010000329.1 coordinate 507, forward strand.
GTAGTATCCTTGGGCTTTAGCGGCATAGTAACCAGCAAATTGAAATTGATGATGCCATTTGAGTTGAAGTGATACTTTTTCGAGTTTTTGAGTCGTAGCAATAGTGCTCCAAAGGGAGATGAATAGTATTAAAGCAAGTGTTCTTTTTATCCACATAAGAAAACAACCTTATCAATATAATACTGTATTTATGCGTTGCGAACAACCATATTTTAAGGTACTCTTTTTAAAAGTACAAAAACAACAGGATATGGTCAATAATAAAACCAATTTATTATCCAAAAGTTGAATAATAAAACAAATATTTTGGTTAATGTGTGTAAAAAAGGGATTAGGAGATTTGTTTCTGTAGTTCTAAAATAGCAAAAGCCACAATACCATTTAACTGGAAATTGTGGCTCTAACCAAACCTAACCCTTGTGATCCCGGAGGGACTCGAACCCCCAACCTCCTGGGCCGTAACCAGGTACTCTATCCAATTAAGCTACGAGATCATTCAATTGCGGTGCAAAGATAAGCTATTGTGCTGTTAATAGCAAGTGTTTTCACTAAAAAAGTATTGCTTTTTTTTAGTTATTTCGGTAAGGCGAAAACAAGTCGCTGATATACTAATACTTAAAGATTATAATTATATTAATTTTTATTGCTTTTAATTCCGTTGGCACTCAAAATAAATTGTACGGAGTAGAAATTAGTTCCTTTTGATGGGTTCTAATTAAATATTATAACGACTTCGGAAAGTTGATTTTATGAATAGTAGATAAAAAGATAAGCCGAATTTAAGCCAATGAAGTACACCTCTTTTTCTTTAAGTAGAGGTAATCGAGATAATATAAAATTCGAAAGGATACGGTATTGAGTTGGGGGTTGGACCACAAATTTTTTAAATTACTGCCATAATTCTCATAAACGTAGTTGTTTGAACTCGAAATGGAATTTTTCCACATCACAGAGAGTTCCGAACCTGGCGCAAATTGCCAAGTATAGATAAGATCGATGTTAAAACTCGAGTAGTTTTTATCTTGATTGGGAATAAACGGGGTATTCGGATCCATTGTTCCATCCTTTTTAAGAAGGTAAAATTGCTTGTACTCAACTCCCGACCAGTAATAGCGTCCTCGGAGTTGAAGATTTGACGTGGCTGTAAAAAGGTACTTTGCCTCAACTACTGAGGTTATGTTTATCGATTGCCGCCTACCAAAATGGATGGTATCTCCAGCGTTGTTATTATCTACCCACCCGAGTGAATTCATCGGTTTTTCATATATGGCCGCGAAAGATAATTTTATTTTGTCGCTGGCATTATAAGTGGGCTTAATTTCTATATAGTAGGTGCTTCTATTGTACTCTGATGCTCGCCAATACCAAGTGTTAACAAAAAGCCAGAGTTGATTATTTTTGTTGGTGTTAAAGTTTCCACCAATATATGCTGCAGTGGGTTCTTGGTATTTCCAGCCATTCACGCGAGGCTCGTTAAAATCGTATTTCGGAATTGGAGTTGCACCGCAGTAAAAGGCTACTCCTATATGATTCTTAAGCGTTCCATAGCTCTCCAAATAAATTTCTAGAAGTGAGTACGATGTGGGTTTATAGTGGTAATTATTGACTATAATAAGAGAATTATTCCAATTTAAGTAGAAGTTTTTGGGTATATAATAGTTATACTGTACCCTTAATGAATTGTTGATGCGATTTGTCTCATCGAGATAGCCTAAATCTCTACAATCATAATTTTCTGTTCGCAATTGATGCCAAAGAGCAAAGCGGAACTGCCCACTTGTTTTACCAAAAGTGATATCGTAATAGCCCCCTGTTTTCTTCTCTTGTTTTTGTAGGTAGCTATAGGCACTTTTACCCCAAAAGGTGTATGACCCACTTTTATTTGAAAGCTTCATGTCTGTACCAACAACATTGGCCATTTTTAAAGGATCTTCAAAAAATGAAACATTGGTATTTATGAAACTAATGTAGGAGTTGTTTTTTAATGCCTGATCTACTACCAATACGCCATAATGTGTTGAGGGCTGTGTTAAAATGGTTCGGGTAGTGCCCCAAAGGGTGTCAGTGGCAACGGCATTTTGGCGGAGTGAAGTGGCACTCAAAAAGCCAACAGCTAAACCACTCGATGAACGACCAGAGAGTTTGGTGGCGTTAATTAATTGAGCATCGTTTGGATTTTTAGTGATTTTCTCGTTAGCACCTAATTTTCCTTGTGCATCATCTTTGTAAATAGGTGTTCCGCCAATGCGACGGGAGTAGAAGAGATCTGCACGAGAAAAAAGTTCCGTTCCCTCGGTAAAGAACGAGCGTTTCTCATTATACATGGTTTCTACGGTAGATAAATTAAGAACTTTATCGTCGGATGCTGTTTGCCCAAAATCGGGAATAAGCATCATATCAAGCGTATAACTTTTATTGATGCCATATTTTAAATCCAGTCCGCCACGCATATATTTATCACCTTTGCTTTGATCCGATAGCTTATCGTAGTAGCCTGAAATATAGGGCGTAATGGAGAGTCGGGTTGGCGGTTTAATACTATCAATACCAACCAATGTACCCACTTGTTGTGTGGCACCGTTTATCGATTCGTCTAAATAGTTCCAAGAGTCCCATTCGGCTTTGCGTTTTATGTATCGATGCATTTGAACACCCCATGTTTGAACGTCTTTATTAGGTATGCGAAGGGCTGCAAAAGGTATTTTCATCTCAACACTCCAGCCTTTTTCGTTGATTTTAGTTTTTGAATACCACACAGCATTCCAGTTGCTATCCCACCAGTCGAAGTTTACCTTTTGATCGATTTGAACATTGGATGATGAAACTTTGAAGTCGTAGAGTAATAAATCATCGTTATAAGGGTTAAATTCGGCAACGAAAAGATCGGCATCAATGTCATTATCTTCGCAGTCGCGTATGCCAAGACCTTGGCGAATGCTATCAGGAGCTGAGTCGTAGAGCATAGCACCCACATAAATGGCATCATCATCATAAAGAATGTGAATTACGGTTTTTTCTGTGGCTATATTCCCGTTGTAAGGCTCTGTTTGCAAGAAATCACTCTGTTTATCAGCATTTAGCCAAACTTCCTCCGATAGATCGCCATCGAGTGTGATGGATTTGTCTATACGAGTTGCTTTCATGGTTCTTTTGGGAAATTTTGGTTGTGCAAATAGGGTGTTACTACACATCCAAAGGAGCAATGCCAAATAAAAAAAAGCTTTTGAAGGAACAGGATTTAATACTGTTTTTAAAAACATAAGCAGGTTTTGAATATTCTAAAATAACAATAATGTTTATGTTAGACAACCAACGGCGTAAAATACCCTTATTTTAGATTTTACTTATTTCTATTAAGTTATTTTATTGTCTCTTAAATTCAAGCCTGTAATAGATTTCTAATGCGTAATCTGGGTTAAAGTAGTCGCAAATAAAAAGAGCCTATAGAAATTCTATAAGCTCTTTTTATTATTTATAGTTGAGAATTATTTGCCACCAAACATATAACCAACATTAATGCCAATTACAAGGTTTTTTGTTGAACTAGAGCTTTCTGATGCATTTATGTCTGTTAAGCCAACACCGTATTGTGCGTTAACAAAGAATTTGTTGAATTCAATACCAGTTCCAACGTTTAAACCAATATCCAATCTCTTCATATCCGTGTCATCATATTGAATTGACTCAGAAAATCCACCATCACCTTCGATTTTTCCTGCAACGCCAATTCCCACATACGGTCCCGCATATAGATTCCATTTTGCAGCACCCAAATCAATTCTGTAGATGGCATTAATAGGGATCTCTAAATATAAAGGTGAAATTGTTGTAGTCCCACCTAACTCTTCAGATTTTGCACCTTTACTACTAAGCAGAAGGCCAGAACCAACAGCAAAATTGTCGTTAATACCATAATCTGCTACAACACCAATGTTATAAGCTGCGCGCATTGATGGTGATGCATCTGATTTGAAATTTGCAAGGTTAAGACCTGCTTGCGCACCTACACGAATTTGTGCATTTACAGCTGTAGAACCTAATCTAATGCTAGGATTGCAACCACAGCAATACTTAAAATTTTTTTCATTTTTTTTAATTTGGATTAATGTTAATTGAATAATAATTGTGGGGCTAAAGTATTACAAGTTTCCAATATTATAATGATATTTTGACCAACATGTATTTTGCATTGATGAATACACCTATTTCTTTGACAAAAATTTGTATTAATTAAAATTTGTATAATTCATTTAGTCTTCAACATTGCATTAAATTCGGCTAACAGATAGCATAAGTCCACTTACTTGCCTCTTTTATGAGTCCACCCCCAGAACTTCTGTCACACATAAGCCACCTACTGCGAAACTTAAATTAACTCTAACCTACCTGTGGTTTAAGTTTGGGGAAAAATAAAATGAGTATGGTTCGACTTCGTTTAGATATTTTAGTAACTGCGCTTCTTTCCAATTTTTATTAGTGGATCTTCTAAAAATCGTTTAAGTAAGGTTGTTAAAGATATCGAAAGAATTGTGGCTGATATAGTGATCATAACATCATATTTTGTTTCCAGTATGGGTTGTTTGTTTTGCAAAATAACCTGATGTAAGATGCAATTAATTAGATTATGAAATAAATAGAGCGAATAGGATATTCCTCCAAAATAGACCAAAAAACGGCTTTCGAAAATTTTGGTGACTTGCGATTGTGGAAAATAGAGAAGTGTCAGAATGAGTGATCCAAAAAACAGAGCGATAAGAGTATGACTTATAGCTCCTAGGTTACCAAAAAGAAGTTCGCTAAAGGCAACAAGTGTTGCAAAAAATAGCATGAGGTAAATGAGCATATTTTTTCTTTTATTTATTGGTTCGTATTTGTATTTATAGAGCCAAGCAATAAGCACACCAATCGATAGTGAATCTACTCTGCAATGAAACCAAACGTAGGCCTTATGCCAATCATCGACTAAAAAACGACTGATAGGTCCAATTAAAATGACAATAATAAGTATCCACGGTATATATTTGGGCTTTACAAACCATATCAGCAACGGGCACAAAATATAAAACTGTTCTTCTATAGCCAGAGACCAAGTGGGCGTTAATCCTCCAGCTCCAAAATGGTTGCTCAACCCCATTAAGAAGTTTTGAGTAAAGGTCAAATATCCCCAAAAAGGCAATGGATTTTCAAAGGTGTAGTAGGCGGTGTTGCCAATGAAATTTCCAATTAGGTAAAAAGTAATTAACAGAAGAAAATAGGGTGGTAAAATGCGCAACGATCGGCGGATATAAAAGGTAGTAAAGTAGTTTTTACTCTCTCTGTTATTGAGCAAGATGCCTCCAATCAGAAAACCAGACAAAACGAAAAATAAATCAACACCAATCCATCCAAAACCAATTGCTTTTCCCACCAAATGCCAAGTTTTGGAAGCCGTACTGCTTAATTCAAGGGGATGGCATAGATAGTGAAACATTACTACCATTATTACAGCTAATCCTCTTATGCCGTCCAAACTAGAAATTCGTCTAGTAGTAATTTCTTTGTTCATAATTGATTTCTAATACAATGGTTTTGCTCTAATAATTGTGTTTAACCCCTATTTTCCACCCATTATATGGATTTTTTGGGCAAATTTTGAGCATATTATTCTTTAATTTACCTGAAAAATAGTGAGTCTATTAACCGCCAATCTTCTTTACTTTGTAATCTTTTCCTGTGAGCCAAACCACACATTTGTCTCTGAAATCACCTTGTATCAATATCTCATTATCTTTTACCGAGCCACCAACGCCACAGAGTGTTTTAAGGTTTCTTCCGAGCTCTT
>JAYVSA010000330.1:0-3177 GCA_043775765.1 Breznakibacter sp.
AAGCGGCAACGGTTTTGGATGTTACCGCCAAAGTCATCGGTTCTGATGTTGCTTCGGGGCGATAAAAACTGTTCGAGCAAGAAGCCGTTGGCCGCATGAATCTCTACACCATCGAACCCAGCATCAATGGCATTTTTGGCCGCAGCAACAAATTCGTATTTTGTAAGTTGAATATCCGCTTCGGTCATCTCTTCGGGAATTGGGTAATCTTGCAGTTGCTCGGCATCAGTCCAAATTTGTCCTGTAGCTTTAAGTGCCGATGGAGCCATTATTTTAGTGCCTTCGGGCATATTCAGAGGATGGCTTGCGCGACCCGAGTGCATGAGCTGTACAAAAATCTTAGCATCGCCCTGATGCACCGCAAGCGTAACGTTGCGCCATGCCTCAACCTGCTGTTCGCTAAAGATGCCCGGAATACGAGCCAATCCAAGTCCGTTTGGCGAGGGAGATGTACTTTCGGTGATAATTAAGCCTGCGCTGTTACGTTGTTCGTAATATTCAACCATAAGGCTATTGGGCACATTATTAATGGCACGACAACGCGTCATGGGAGCCATAACAATGCGATTCGACAGCTTAAGGTTTCCTACAAGCACATTGGTATCAAATAATGATTTGTTATTGCCATTTTTGCCAGAAATTCTATTTTGGAATTTATTCCAAGCCTGTTTCGACTTCTGTGCCGAGTACAAGGTGCCCGCCATAAACACCTTCATTGCCTGATCTAAAAGATTTGAAGCCATTGGTTTTATTGTTAGGTGTTTACATAATTATTTTTTATGCTTTGCTTCGAGCGAATGCATGGCGTTGGCATACTCCTGCGGGGTGATGTGCCCATGAGCCAATCTTTTTTTAAGAATATCTTGTGGTGTTTCGCGGCGTGTGCGCTGAAATGGAATGTCGAATGGAATAACAAAAATCCAAAACAGAAGCACAATCCAAATACCCCACCAAACAAGGTTCATTCCCCAATAATACGTGTCGTGGTACATAATTTTATAGATTAAAATGTAAATAATTAGAAAAATAATCCACCGACTTTGATTTGGACTCTCAGTTCAATCAAGAGAAAAAGCCACAACTCTATAGTCGGTGGAATATGAAATTATATAACCTTAATATAATTTGTAACATTAAATACACCAGGTGTGGCGCGAGCAATTTGTGCGGCATCATTACTTTCTTGCTGAGAGTTTACAGAACCGCTAAGAATCACTTTGTTGCCTTCAACTTCAACAACAACGTCTTTGTTCTCAACATCTAAATTACTTTTCAACTCCTGCTCAATCTCTTTTTTCTGGTTGGCATCAATGGTGCTTGTTTTTATGTAGATGTTGTTAATTACCCACATCACCCCTGGCACATTTTTAGCCGTTGATTCAGCTAATCGTATTCTACTATACGACGTCTGTAAACCAGCAAGCATTATAGTACCATCCGAGGCAGAAACATCAATTTCATTCTCATTAAAATGAGCTACTTTAACTAACTCTAACTGAACATCTCTCTTTAACTCGTTATTGGTTTTCATTGCTTTGACTTATTGAATATGAATATCTTACAATACAAAGTTGATACTAAATGATGGGTTAACTGTTACACTACTTTGGGCAAATGTTATAAGATTCACAGATTGCCATTTTTGGTGGTTAAAGCTATTAATCGCGTTTTTTTGTTGGAATAATGTGAAGCGGAATAGTGCTGTTCCGTAATACCTCTTGGGTAACACTTCCCATAAGTATGCTCTCTAGCCATCGTTGACTGTGAGAGCCCATTACAATGGTTGTTGCACCTATTTCGGCGGCTACTTCCAAAATGGAGTCGGCAGAATCACCCTCTTTGATAATGATTTGAATAGATGGGTTGGCCAAATGTTTTTTTGTTTTGTTCAAAAAGTTTTGAGCTACCAGTTTCAGTGTTTCAATACTGTTTAGGTTTATAGAGCTAATGTCGAGATACGCCATATCGGGGGTGTTATAATTTACTATTTGTGCCACCACATGAAGCAGTGTAACTTCAGCATTTAAAGCTATTGCAAGTGCATATCCCGCCTCCGATACTTTTTGAGCGGTTGGGTCGTAATCTAATGCGATGAGTATTTTTTTAGTTTTCATAATTTTAAGTATTGAGATGTTAGAAATATTTAGAAATAAGTGGGGAATAAGAAATAGGTAGAAATAGGTTGAAATAGTTGAAATAGAAAGAAAATAGAATAGAAATATCAAATACTTGAAATAGGTAGAAATAAGGTGGAAATATTCCCATTTATTTCATATCTCTACCCTCTTTCTATTGTATTTCTAATTATCATCATTCGGTATAGAATCGAACCGTGCAAGTAACGTTCTATCAAAATCAACGGCAACCATTTTTTGTGTAGCCATATCCATTTCGTAAAGCTGTTTAACATCGGGTTTAAAAACGAAATAGGCTCTACCTAATCTGCGCTCAGGATAGAGCTCGTATATGGTAAGTTCGTAGTTTCTTGAGTATACCCAAGCGTGGTCGTTGTATGGGCGCGGACTACCCTGTAAAATAATACCAAAAGAGTCGCCACCATTCTTGATAATAGAAGCGGTTAACCCTTTGATTATTTGCTGATACCTAGGCGAAGAAACTAGAATCTCTTTAATTAAGTTGATAGAGGATTTATCGCCCTTTATACTTTTCAAAACATAGCCCTTTTGTAAGTCGGCGGTATCTAGGGTATTAAGCACATTTTTAGTTTTAGTTTTAGATGATTGCCAATTACACGAAGCCAACCCTAGCAATAAAATTATTTGCAACTTGAATAGAAGAGTTTTCATATCTTTTTTATCAAAATTACAATTTTACAACTGCCTGTATGTTATACAATTACAACCAATAGTTACACCTTTCACACCTAGTTTTTCACTAACTAAAGCGAAGAGATAATGGATATTAACTCATCTTTAGATACGCCAAGTTTATAGCCCAACATCTCCATCATCTCCTTCTCTTTGCCCTCATAGAACTGCAAGTCGGTGTCGGATAGTATAGGGAATTGCTCTTTGAGTTTGGATTTTTTCTCGTTCCAAAAACCTGTTTCATTAGGAATCATAATTGTTCTTTTTGAGGGATGTTAAATCCGATGTCGTATGGTTTAATAAGGGTTGAGGCTCTCTCATCTTATCAAAAAATGGGGTCTCTTGCAAC
>JAYVSA010000331.1:0-4006 GCA_043775765.1 Breznakibacter sp.
ATCACGGTAGCCGCTGGAATGGTGAAAGTACCCTCTTTGGTAGCCTTGAGAATATAGGTAAATCCAAACTGCACCGAGCGGCTCATTGATCCATTCACAATTTGAATGCTCGAACTCTGAGAGGTAGATGGTCCCATGAGAATCTGAAATTCGCTCATGTCGGGCATTCTCACATCGGTGCCTTCCGTGTTTAAAACATAAACAATTTGAAACTTATCACCAAGCAAAACCTGACGAGGTGCGTTGGCTTGAAACTGAATCTCTTCTGCGTTGATATGGGCAAAAGTGACAAATGCTATAAGAGCTAATAAAAGTAATCGTTTCATAATAATTAACTAAAAGTGGTGCAAAGATACAACTGATACGGTTAACAAAAAAGTATTTGAGGGTTTACTCCCTGTTTTACCAGTTTTTATCCGATTGTTTCCCTTGAGCTTTCACCTTGCGTTTGTCTTGCAGTTGCTTCTCCTCTTGTTGCATAGCCTCTAAAATACGCTGCGCATCTTGTTTTGAAGTTTGTTCTTGTTGCTGTTGTTGCTGATGTTGTTGATCCTGCTTCTGATCTTGTTTCTGTTTATCTTTATTCTTATTCTGATCCTTCATTTTCTCGGCCGCTATTAAGTTATAGCGTGTTTCATTATCTAAAGGATTGTTTTTTAAAGATGTTTTGTAGCTATCAATGGCTTTATCGAGTCCTGCACCTTGGTCGGCATTGGCTTGAGCATCTTGCCCATTGGCACCAGGCTTCTTTTGAGTAGCCATAGACAAATGGCAATTCCCGATATTATGATTGAGTGCTGCCAGACGCGTTTTATCGGTCTCCTTAGAAGCTAATGCCTGAAAAGCTTGAAGCGCTTCGGCAAACTTATCTTGCTTATAGAGAGCATCGGCAATATTAAATTGAGCCTCATAAGATTTATTATTCTTTGCCAAAGCTTGGCGGAACTGCGCTTCCGACTCAGCATAATTCTTATTGGCAAACTCCTCACTCCCTTTACGGATGTTTTTGCGCTCAACTTGCGCCTGTACCGCAAATGTTCCAAGAATAAGTATTGCGAAGGAAAAATATACTTTCATCATAATGGTATCTCTTTATTTCTTCTCTGTATCAAAAAGTTTGATGTGCTTGAAATATTTATTTTTACGCTCAAGAATGGTAAAATCCACAATTAGCAGCAGCAGAACAATGAACGCTAAATAGGGAAATTGCTCATCGTAATCGCTATAAACCTTCGACTCTAATTCCGATTTCTCAAGTTTTGAGATTGTCTCCACTAAGCTCTCAATGCCATCGCGAAGGTTATTGGCTGGAATGTAAACTCCCGAACCAGCTGCCGCAATCTCTTGAAGCATCGTCTCATTCAGTTTGGTAATTACCACATTCCCATCTTTATCCTTCATAAATTCATTGGACCCACCACCTGGAAGCGGAATTGGCGCACCACTAGGCAAACCCATACCCACAGTAATAACACGTATTCCGTGCTTAGTAGCCTCCGTTGCAGCAGCAATAGCGTCATCTTCATGATTTTCACCATCGGTAATAACGATAATAGCCCTGTTCAAATCCTCTTGTTTGGTAAATGATTTTGTTGCCAAATTGATAGCAGCACCTATGGCTGTACCTTGCGATTGAACCATTCCAGTTGAAATACCATCTAAAAACATTTTTGCCGATGGATAATCAGTTGTCATTGGTAACTGAGTGTACGCTTGGCCAGCAAAAACAATGAGTCCAATTCTATCGTTATTAAGCTTTTCATCCAAGTGAGAAACGCCCATTTTGGCGCGCTCCAACCTACTTGGCTCAATATCGGTACAGTTCATTGAATTCGACACATCCAACGCTATAACAACCTCAATACCTTTGCGTTTGATGGTTTCAAGTTTAGAGCCGAATTGTGGCCCAGCTAAGGCAAAAATAATTATGATAAACGCCGATAAAAGAAGATAGAACTTCACTATTGGTCGGGCAAATGAAACATTGGGCATCAACTGCTTTATTGTTTCAATATTACCAAAACGCTCCAAAGCCTTTTTTCTACTGCGACTAATATAGATGTTTAGCAGTACCAAAAGTGGCACCAGAATAAGCAAATATAGATATTCGGGATGTGCAAATCTGAACATTTCCTTACAGTTTTAAATCAATTAAAAATTATGGCAAATGACGTAGAATGGTATTTCTAAGTGCCAATTCCAACAACAAAAATAGAGTAGCCAAAATAGCAAAGATGTAATACTCTTCCGATCGTTTTGTAAATTCACGTTCTTCAATACGAGTCTTCTCCATCTTATCAATTTCACTATAAATGGTTTTAAGGGTGCTGTTGTTGGTGGCTCTAAAGTATTTACCATCGGTTATTTTGGCAATCTCTCTAAGCATTGGCTCATCGATCTTAACCTCCATATTCTGCATTTGCGTACCAAAAACCGTTTCTACTGGATAAGGTGCCATTCCTTGAGTTCCTACGCCAATAGTATATACTCGAACACCAAAGGTTTTAGCAATATCCGCGGCCTGCAATGGTGCCACTTCACCTTTATTATTCACACCATCGGTAAGTAAAATAACCACCTTTGATTTTGCTTTGCTGTCTTTTATGCGACTTACGGCTGTTGCCAAACCCATGCCAATTGCAGTACCATCTTCAAGCATACCCGTTTTAATATCCTGAAAGAGATTGACCAAAACGGCATGGTCGGTGGTCATTGGACACTGAGTAAAACTCTGTGCTGCAAAAATTACTAAGCCAATATTATCGTCGGGTCTGCCTTGCACAAAATCAATTGCCACATCTTTTGCAGCCTCAAGTCTATCTGGCTTAAAATCCTGCGCCAACATACTCGATGAGATATCCAACGCAATAACAATGTCTATACCCTCAGAAGTTACCTTTTTATGGCTGTTGGTAGATTGCGGACGAGCAATAACAACAATGATTAAAGCCATGGCCAATACTCTAAAAACAAAAAGAAGATGGCGCAAATAAACCTTATTGGGGGTTCTAATTCCCTTAAAACCTCTAAGGGACGATATTTGCAAAGTAGCACTATTATTATGCTCTTTCCAGATATACCACGCTATAACGGGTATCAGAATAAGGAGCAAAAAGAGATAATTTTTATGTAAGAAAACTATATCACTCATTTCATTTTTTATTTATCAAGTTCGATAAAAAAGGGGTTATTTCTCGTCCTCTTTCGCACTCTCAACCTCTACGGGCTTAGTCTCCTGCACAAAACGAAGAGATTGAGACAAGCTTGTGTCATTCTCTTCCGAAAGTGGAATATATTTAGCAAACTTCACTAAATCTGCCTGCTCTAAAATATCTTTCAATAATTTCAACAACCTATCATCCACCGTTTTACTACGCTTCATCATACCAATAAGCTCGTCGGTAGTAGATTCCAGTGCGGCTACCCCAAACTGCTCTTCTATGTATGTGCGCAAAACCTCGGTGAGTTGAGTATAGAATTGTTTCTCCTGACCTTTTTGCCAAATCTTCTCCTCCCGAATACGTTCAAGTTCTTGAAGCGCAACAACATAAGGAAGAATTTTAGGTGCCTCTGGTTTAAAAATGGTTGCTAATGAGGCATTTCTAGATTTTAAATATTTAACCAAATAAAACCCACCAACACCTATCAAAATCAATAGAACCAAAACCCACCAGTAAGCCAGTAACTCACTAAACAAAAATGGTGTGTTAATGACCGTTTTTATATCATAAACCCCTTTTTTAGGGTCTACATCACTAAATGGATTAACCACATTAAGGCCATTTTCATTAGAGGAGGCTATGCTTTTAGCTGTTTTGCTCCACACCTCAACTTGCATGGGAGGAATATAGTGCAAACCGCTATCAAACGAGGTGATGCGAACTTTTTGCACCATCTCTATTCGCCCATTTGCACGACTTAAAGTATCAATTTTACCAACCTCTACAACCTCTACAGACTTAACAATGGTATCCTTAAAGGTTGGAAACTTTAGAGTTAATCCATA
>JAYVSA010000332.1:0-3290 GCA_043775765.1 Breznakibacter sp.
CCTCGATTCAAAGGTAAAAGAGCTCGATGATCAGTTGAGTAGGAGCGTATTGAAGAGTCCGATAGACGGTGTGGTGCTTGAGAAATATATTGAAGTGGGTGAATTGGCAACCGCTGGCAAGTCGGTTATAAAGGTGGCCGATTTGAACCTTATGATTTTGAGAGCCTACGTTTCGGGCAGTCAGTTGCCGCAGGTAAAAATAGGCATGAAGGTGAAAGTATTGATTGATGCCGATGCCAAAACCAATCAGGAGATGGAAGGCACTGTAAGTTGGATCTCGAGCACATCGGAATTCACGCCAAAGATTATTCAAACCAAAGAAGAGCGCGTGAACTTGGTGTATGCCATAAAGGTTCTTGTTGCCAATAAGGGTGAAATAAAGATTGGAATGCCTGGTGAGGTGGTGTTTTAAAACTGTTTACACTAAGCCACACCACTCAGGTTTTTGAAACCTGAGTGGTGTGGTGAGAAGTAACGTATTTCAAAATAATGAATTATGATTAAACAGACTATTGATTTTTACATACACGACTCGGAAATATTAGAAGTTATTGAGGACACTAAAAATGCCACTATTGATTTCTATCTTGATTATCCGATCGATTGGACAAATAATGTGTTCGAGAAAAAAAAATTAAGATTCTTTGATTGCCTAAATTATACGATCAAAGAAATTCCATTTGGCTCACGACTTCAGATTTTAGATTTCAAAGACCTTGGTGAGTTAGCATACTCAATTGGAGAAGGAAATAATACAATTGCAATTAAAAGAAGAAAAATAGAATTGATTACAAATGCTGGAACAAGAACGTTAGAATACAATAATCTTGAGTTGATTTAAAACGAGAAATCATGGATAAAAACGACAGAGGCATAATTTCCCTAAGCATCATAACGGCAATTAATGTTTTGGTTGCAACGGGATATTCAATAGTTGGAGTTGTCAATCCTACTTTGATAATGCCTGTCACATCGGTTATTACTGATTCGACACTAATTTTTGCGATGTACGCCGGAGCACGAACAATTCCGCTTGCAGTGCTTGCACTATGGGCAATAGTGAAACGGAGTAGGAAGGAGTTAATTATTCTGGGCGTTTTGGCTGGGTTGATGCAGTTTTTCGATGGTTTTATTGGACTGTATCAGGGCGATATGGGCAAAACAATTGGTCCGTTTGTATTGGCAATATTGCAGTTTGTTGCGTTGACAATGTTACTTAAGAAGGTGCAAAGAAAGGCTTAGACTCATCTCATTGGATGCGTGAGGGCGGAGGTGGAAACCCCACAGCGGGTGCACCAATAAGCTCAGCGATAGCGAGCTTGTTGGTGCACTCGCGAGGAGTTGGAGCCGTAGACCGACAGCATGGGGCGAGATGCTAGGAATTTTAAAATTGAGAGGTGACTTTGTGTTGCCTTGGATGCCCCAGCTGGCACGCCCAAACAATAAAAAACATTAAGTATTTGATTATGGTAAAGATAGAGGGTGTTTCGAAGCGATTTGTTGATGTTGAGGCGGTTAAGAGTTGCTCGATGGAGATTAATGAGGGCGAAATGTTTGGAATTATTGGTCCAGATGGTGCAGGAAAAACGACATTGATACGGATGATAACATCGCTTTTGGTGCCCGATAGTGGGACGATATCGCTCTGGGGGCTCGATCCGGTGAAGGATTATAAGGCGGTGCGGCATACGATTGGGTACATGCCGGGTAAGTTTTCGTTGTATATGGACTTGTCTGTGCAGGAGAATTTGGAGTTTTTTGCAACTGTTTTCGACACCACTATTGAGGCGAATTACCACCTCATTAAGGATATTTACCAGCAGATTGAGCCGTTTAAAGATAGGCCTGCGGGAAAGCTATCGGGTGGTATGAAACAGAAGCTGGCGCTGAGTTGTGCGCTCATTCACAAGCCTCGTTTGTTGGTTTTAGACGAGCCTACCACGGGGGTAGATGCGGTGTCGCGCAAGGAGTTTTGGGCGATGTTGAAATCGCTTAAAGCGGCAGGAATAACCATTATTGTGTCAACGCCTTATATGGACGAGGCTATGCTTTGCGACCGTATTGCGCTGATGCAAAATGGTCATGTATTGTCGATAGAGACGCCGCAACAGATTGTGGCCGAATTTAGCAAGCAACTCTTTGGTATTAAGAGTGATAACTTCTTTAAATTGATTACCGATTTGAAGGCGTATCCGACCATGAATTCGGTGTTTCCGTTTGGTGAGTTTTTGCATTATACCGACAAAATGGAGAAGCCCGACGTTGAGAAACTGGAGAGTTACTTGAAGGAGAATGGACATCAGAATATTGTGATTAAGACGGTGGAGCCCAATATTGAAGATTGTTTTATGGATTTGATGAGGTAAAAAAAGGCAGAAGGATGTTTCATCCAATTACTTCAGCTACAATAGATAAGTGTATGAAAACCAACGAAAAGATAATAGAGGTTAAGAATTTAATGAAGGTGTATGGCTCTTTTACGGCCAACAACAACCTCTCGTTTGATGTATTTAAGGGTGAGATTTTTGGTTTCTTGGGTGCCAACGGTGCGGGAAAAACCACGGCCATGCGCATATTGTGCGGTTTGTCGTTGCCCACATCGGGAAGCGTGAAGGTGGGCGGTTTTGATGTATCTACGGAGTCGGAAAAGGTAAAAAAGAACATTGGCTATATGAGTCAGAAGTTCTCTCTCTACGACGACCTCACGTTGTGGGAAAACATGCGTCTCTACTCTACCATTTACGGTGTGAGCAAAGCCGACTTTGAGCTTCGTGCCAACATTAGTCTTGAGCGTTTGAATTTGCAGGAGTCGCGCAATAAGCTTATAGCCTCTCTATCGTTGGGTTTGAAACAGAAACTGGCCTTTTCGGTGGCTATCATTCATAAACCTGCCATTGTGTTTTTAGATGAGCCAACGGGAGGGGTGGATCCTATTACGCGCCGTCAGTTTTGGGAGATGATTTACGAAGAGGCCGCAGCGGGACTAACTGTTTTTGTGACCACACACTATATGGATGAGGCCGAATATTGCGACCGCATCACCATAATGGTAGATGGACGTATTGATGCTCTGGACACACCAAAAAATCTTAAAACGCAGTTCGGCTGTGCCAATATTGAGGATGTATTCTTGAAGTTGGCTCGCACGGCAAAAGCGGTGGAATAGAAGGAAATACAATTGAAATAGGTTGAAATAGGAAATACAATTAAAATAGGGAATAGAAGATATTTATTATGCCAAAAATATTTAGACAAGAAGAGATAGAATATAATGAGCTACAATCTGATTT
>JAYVSA010000333.1:0-2659 GCA_043775765.1 Breznakibacter sp.
CTCCAAAGTGGCTAGTCGCTCTTTTTGATCATTTGGCATGATTGCCTTAATTTTCAATAGCGCCTCGTCAAACGATTTAAGCGTTTGGTTGGTGGTCATACTCTTTATAAATGGAGCCGCAGTGATGAGAGCAAACGCCTCCTCCGTGGTAAACATGACGGGAGGAAGCGTGTAACTCTCATTTAAAAAATATCCAATTCCAGCCTCGGCACCAATTGGAACACCACTCTCTTCAAGCGAACGAATATCGCGATATACGGTGCGCAAACTAATGCCATGTTTGTTGGCAATCTCTTGCGCCGTAATGATTTTCTTGCTCTGTAATAGTAGCAAGATGGCGTTCATTCGTTCGATGCGTTTCATTTAGATCCTCTTTTGATGGTTTGAGCCTTTCGGTTTGTCATCTCTAAGGCAAAACCATCGGCACCTCTCTCTTTAATCATTTGAATACATGCCTTTCTATCGCTCTGAAATATAAAACCAAATATTTTGCCAATAGGGTTGTTAAAAGTTTTGCAGTCGTTCAAATTCGTTTGTGTACACTCGGCACAGGAACCTGTTTTTGCCTCAATATTACAGGTTCTAATTTTACACCAAGCTGCTTTTGTGTTCTCTTTACAGCCGGGACATTTATTGTTGAGATATTTACGGCATGCACCGCAATATAGACCGCAATAGGCAATAAGTTCTTTGTTTGCAACAATCTCTTTCGTCATATTTTAGTAATTTATCTTATAGCTAATTTGTCAAAACGGCTATCCATACAAACACTTAGGTCGGTAGTTACAAATTTTCCATTGTAAAAGAGTGAGAAGATGGTTGCCGGTGTTGGAGATGCTTGCGCTTGCTCCATCGTTTCGAACTTAATCACTTTTGTTTGTATACCTCTTTTGGCAACACTCTCTATAAGCGATGTGTTAACATGATATTCGGTAAAAGGGCATCGATTAGAGTAATAGACTACAATACCCTCTTTTGAGGCAATGTTACACTCCTTTGCAGAACTGTTAAATGAAGGATTGTGTGCCGAAGCATCTAACTTTTTAACCAGCAAAGAGAATCCATTGGGTAAGCTTTCACATATCTCAAAACCTTGTTTTAAAAGCCATTTTGTATCACTCATGAAATGGAACTTTTTAGTGCCAACAATGGTTGCTAAACCCTGTTTTTTCTGAGCTATCGCATCGTTCATGGCCTGTTTAAGGAGCTCTTTCGCATATCCATGTCCTTTGTACTGACCAGAAACCCAAAAGCAGCCAATAACAAGATAATTTGGGGCTGTGATAGGCATCCAACACGATTCAGCAGGGCCATATTCAATAAAAACCTTTGCTCGAGCATCGATTCGGCGAAATACATAACCCTTTTTAAATTCATTGGACAACCAACGTTTCTTTAATTCATAACCCTCTTTGCATTTGATGTCGGAGAAGCCGCAACAAATATGCTCTTTGGCGATATTGGATTGGTTAAGTTGAATGATTTGTTCCATCGGGGTTTTTTATTGGAGATAGTGATTTGTTAAACGCACTCAACTTGAATTTCGGTGATGCAGTTGTTGGGATTCTGAAAATCAACCACCTCATATATTTCACGTGTTTTGCCTGTAAAACGTAGGTTGTTGCTCGTTAATTCGTTCATTAACGTACAGTAAACAGCTCCAATCTCTTTCCATTCGCCTTTATGAATAGCTGTTTTTACCTCCATTGCATCTAATGTTTCTATTTTAAAGGTATCGTGATTGAGAGGCTTATTGGTTGCTTTTATGGGTAAGCAAATTTTGAGATCAAATGGAGTTTCGGGGTTGCCATCGCATCCATCGTAAGCCCAGATTTGTTTGCCACTAATTTCAAACCCTTGCTCTTTGGCAACTTGTTCAATTTGTTGCGGGATAACGCCTACAAGAGGTTGTAACCCAATTAGGTTAACTCTGCAACTGTACGAAATAACGCGTGTTGACTCTACTTTTTTCATTGTCATCTTTTTAAAAAGTTAATAAATATAGTTCATTTTGGTATTCTACTACAAAGTAAATGGCTATAAGTGACAACAGTGTGTCAGTAGATGTTGCACAAATTGAAAAAATATTTGTTTGAAGAGATGGAGCTTAAGTAATGAGATTAAAATAATGTCGTATTTTTTAATTGACCTCACCCTAAATCCCTCTCCAAGGGAGAGGGACTTTGCCGCTACCTTCTAAAAAAAAATACGACATTTATTTATTTCAATCACTTAGTTATTTGTGGTTCAACTTAATTTCTTGGCGGCTTAGCGTCTTTAGCTCGGCTGATCTTCGATTGCGTAATAATAAACCTTTTTAGACATTTTTTACGGTGGTGATACCAAAATCATAAAGCGGAAGTCAAGATTGCTCCTGCTTCCGCGTTACTTCTTTATTAACTATTTATTTATCCTAATTTATTAGTATTCGTTTGATTCGAGAAATGGCAAATTACCAAATATCGATTTATGAAAATTAAGGCATTCGCTACTGTATGAGTATATTAAGCGATCGGTTCGATAGGGCTTATTGGTAATGCCTTCGGGTGTTTTAAAACTTAATACTGGTGCATTTTTGCGTGTTACCGCCACATTTACCTTGCCCGCAACCATATCGAATTTAGATGATACAACGCCCGCTTTAACCGTAATTGTTCTG
>JAYVSA010000334.1:0-1955 GCA_043775765.1 Breznakibacter sp.
CTCCATTCCTCTTGTGTTTGGAGCAAAAGAAATCAATGGTCAAACCTATGTCGACGGCGGATTATTTGACAACCTTCCCACAGAAACACTTGTTGGGCACTGTCATCGCATTATTGGCTCTCACGTCAATCCCAATAAAATAGTCCATGAATTCCCAAGCTCTAAATCTATTCTGGAACGATGTTTTCAGCTTACTATTGAGCAAAACGTGAGAATATCAAGAGGTTTTTGCGACTACTTTATTGAACCACGTGATATTCGGCACTATTCAATTTGGGATTTTAACAAAGGCAATGAGATAATCAATCTTGGGTATACCTCCACCCTCAAAGTAATAGACCAGTTCATTGTGCCCGATCTATTCGACGAATTACAAGAGAACCTACTCAACCACAAAGCTCCCTTGAATCGGAGAAAACTTATTCTCAAAAAGATAAGTCGAAAATAAGCACCCAATTATTTGGCATCACCAATATGCTTTACGCGTGTAAAAAATCGTATCGAGTTTACGCGCAACCCATCATAAAAAATTACAATAACAAGCACAATAATAGGAAACCAAAAGGTTGCCATTTTAAAACTCTTATATAAAAATCCGCCCGAAATACATCCAAAAATAAAAAAGAAAATAATCACTAAACGCAAGTTAACCTTATATTTCAGCACCTCTTTGCGGTGCTCTTTGTGCGTAATAAGTGTAGATAATTCAATACCCAAATCGGTAAACATGCCCGTTAAATGGGTCGTACGTACCACCGAACCAGATATGATAGACACCATCGCATTTTGCAATCCCATGGCAAACAACAAACAGCCAGCCAAAAATTCCACATCAACAACCGATAAATTATTGTTTTTGGGAGTGGCCACCATCACAAAAGCCAATATCAGTATCTCAACCAAAAACGGATAGGTATAAGCCGTACGTTTGGTGCGCCCTATAAGGGTTACGGCCAAACTCGACGAAAAAGCACCAAGTAAAAACGCCACCAACCACAAACCAAACATCCGAGCCCCATTATAATCACCCATCGCCACTTTCTCCGACAACTGCGCCACATGACCCGTAATATTGGTTGTAAAAACCATAAACGTGCTAAACCCAATAATATTCACAAAACCAGCCGTCAAACTCAGCAATGCCGAGAGCATCACATTATGCTTAAACGTTCGTTTATTTCCCGTGTGTGATAACATTTGCAATTCAATTAGGGCACAAAAATACAAACAATAAAAGAACTTACTCTAAATAAAACCTAGTTCTGCAACATACGCACATCATCGCAACCTAGCAAACAGAACATTAATCTCCTCAAATTCAGAATAAAAACGCTACACTTATACAAACACAGATATTCAAAAAAAAAGCCCTTGAAACAAATCAAAGGCTTTTTTAAAAATCATTTTGTCAACTACTTCAATGTACCTGCTTCAGCAGATTTCACCATTTCAGCATTTGCAGTAATATAAATTTCAACTCTACGGTTAGCCGCTTTACCTGCAGCTGTTGAATTGTCGGCAACTGGCTGAGAAGAACCTAAACCATCAAAAGTAGTTTTGTTCGTAATGCCTTGTGCTTTCAAATAATCATTCACACTAGCCGCACGTTTCAATGAAAGAGCATTATTGGCCTCAACAGTACCCGTAATATCCGAGTGACCATGAATAGCAATATCCGTTTGTGGATTACCTTTTACTGAATTTGCAAACTCTGTAAGGGCAGTTTTCGACGATGCAGACAAAGCACTTTTACCAGTTTCAAATAAAATACCCGATGCAAAAGTAATCTTTAATGCTTTTAAGTTATTTACATCAGTAACCTCTTCAACCTGAGCATCTTTAATAGCTTGTAATTCAGCCTTTTGCTTATCCATTTTTCTACCAATTAAAGCACCTGCACCAGCACCAACACCAGCACCAATTGCAGCACCAATTGCAGCACCTTTGCCACCTCC
>JAYVSA010000335.1:0-1772 GCA_043775765.1 Breznakibacter sp.
AGTAATTGCAGAAGAAGCCCATCCAGAACTCATTCGTGATGGCGTTGATTTAATTTATCCTCTTTACATAAGCGTACCCGATGCTATTTTGGGTTGCTCAGTTGAAATACCAGGGGTGGATGGACGTTTGAAGATGAAAATTGAGCCTGGTACACAGCCTGGTAAAATTCTTCGCCTAAAGGCAAAAGGATTACCAGAAGTTCAGGGCTATGGAAAAGGTGATTTACTTGTAAAAGTGCACGTTTTTATACCAAAAGAGGTTTCTAAAGATGAGCGTAAGATTATTGAAAAGCTTCAAACATCGGACGCATTTGACCCTTCAAAAGCCGAAGAGAAAGGCTTATTTAGCAAATTGAAGAATATTTTCGAATAAGATATTTTAGGAGATATGGATGGAGCGGAATAGGAGACTATTTCGCTCTTTTTAGTTAATACAAGAAAATCTCAATAACCATTAAAAGTCCGTCTAGAAAGAGGTAAGGACTAGAAACAAAAAATTCGGTTACTCTTACGAATAACCGAATTAATTTTGGGTGGGATACCGGTCTCGAACCGGCGACCTTCTGAACCACAATCAGACGCTCTAACCAACTGAGCTAAAACCACCATTTTGTTTCGGGTGCAAAGATAACATCTGTTCGGTATAAATTGCAAACATTTCTATTAAAAAATCTCACTTTTTTAATCATATCTTTGTAATCGATTAATTTTCAAACAATTTCTATTAAAAAAAGTTAGTGTAATGAAGTTTTATTTGGCTAATGAGAGTGAATCTGAGCAGTTTGAGAAGATAAAACTGTGGATTCGCAAACACATGGACGGTAGCGTATCGTCAAAAATGAAGGAGAACGGGCTTAATTACCCAATCAATTATGGAGTTAGTATTGTGAATTTGCGCCAATACGCCAACCAATTAGAACTCTCACCTTCTTTAGTTTTGCGACTTTGGAATGCCAACATTAGAGAGTGTATGATTTTGGCAACCTTTCTTTTTAATCCAGATTTATCGGCAGAAGAGATTCGCCAGTTATCTGACAGGATCACAAACATTGAACTTGCCGAGCAATTTGCATTTAATTTCGGATATAAAATAAACCAAGCAACCGTAGTATTTCAAGATTGGTTGATAAGCCCACAGGAATTTATGCAAGTTGCAGGTATGCTCTCTGTGGCCATTGCACTGCAACGAGGTGTTAACGTTGATGAGGTACCGCTGATGGAATTATACAAAACGGCCACAAAGGTGAAACTGCACTCTTTTTCAATGCAAAGAGCTATAACGCGTCTGTTGGTCAATATTTTAAAAGTTCCCACTTTCAGAAATGAAATAACGAAATTAGTTGATGCATGGAGTATATCGGATAACGAGCATAACAAGGCTGTTGCACGTGAGATATTAATTGAGTTGGAGTACTCAAAATAGTGATTTAAGAGTTCTATTCATCCAAATATTGGCTACATTTGTACTCTTTTTTAAATTATCTCTTATGGTTGTTGCAATAGACGGACACTCATCGTGCGGTAAAAGTACCGTTGCAAAAGATTTAGCTAAAGTACTAAAATTCATCTATATAGACACTGGTGCAATGTATAGAGCCGTTACGCTTTATGCTCTAGAGACTGGTATTATTCAACAAGAAACCATTAACGAAGAGTTACTCCAAAAGGAACTTCAGAACATAACCATTACGTTCGAATACAACGCCGATCAAAAAAGTAATACCACATTCCTCAATGGCCGAAATGTAGAGCGCGAAATACGTTCACTAGAG
>JAYVSA010000336.1:0-4761 GCA_043775765.1 Breznakibacter sp.
ACTGGGGCATGACTGTTTCTCGCTATTTTGCTCGGATCAAAGCTATTTAACCCATTAATACCTCCAAAAAAAATCTCGCCAGAAGGACTTTTCAATGCGGCCCCCCAGTAAAAATGGTCGTCTTGCAAACCATCCGCCTTCGTGTAATTTCGAAAAGTCTCATCTACAGGATTAAAGTTCGATAATCCTCTATCGGTACTCAACCACAGAGTATGGTCGTTGGCTTCTATTATTCCAAAAATTACATTGTTCGGCAGTCCATGGTCTGTAGTATAGCATTTAAATTCACCACTTTCTGTGTCAAAGCGCGTCAATCCTCCTCCAAAAGTACCAATCCATAAAATGCCTTTTGGCGATAAATGAAGCGAAATGATGTTGTTGTTATTTAATTTTCCTTTAACGGCAGGCTCTTGTTTCCAATGAACAAACTGTGCTTTTTCTCTCTTTTTATCGATAAAAACCATTTTTGTTAATCCACCCGACCATGCGCCAAGCCACAAATTACCCTTTTCGTCTCTTTCAATGGCATTCGTTTGAAGGGAGTTGCCTCCTAGGGTATTCGAATCATTTTCACTGTGTAGATATTGAATATTCTTCTTGTTTTTAACGTCAAGCTTGTTAAGCCCGTGCTCTGTTCCAATCCATAAAACTCCCGGACTCTCCTCTTTAATGAACTGAATTCGTGTGTCTGATATCTGTGTCAGCCCTTTTCTTATTCCCGCAACAAGCTCAAAAGTGCCTGTTGTTTTATTGTATATATTCAATCCCGAGTCCCATTCCCCAATCCAAATATCACCTTGGCTATCCTGAAAAATTGAGGTAATGTGCAAGCCTGAAATAGCATGCCGATCAGATGGGTTTGGTAAAAAGTTCGTGAATACCTTGCTCCTTTGATTGTATTTAATAAGTCCCTTATTGATGATTCCTACCCACAAATTTTGCTCATCATCTTCAAGAATTGAGCGCACCACACCGTCAGGAAACTTATTTGTATTGTTTGATGTGCTATGATAAATTTTAAAATTTCGTTGTTCTATAATTTTGTCCACGCCCGCTTCACTGCCTACCCAAAAAATCCCGTTATGATCTTTAAATACGGTTCTTATTCTATTGTCGCCAATGGAGTTTTGCATTGTCTTATCATGTAAAAAGGAGGTTAAAGTGGAATCGTTTTCGTCTAAAACGCGAAGTCCACTTTCTGTTCCAAAGACAAAAAAATTTGGGTGAATTTCAATAACTGTACTTATTAAATTGGTATCAAAATTATAGTGGCTATTGGGGCTAAATCCTGCGTCTTTAGCAAAACAATCTCTCTCTTGGTCATACCTAAATATGCCCGCTCCATAACATGCAATAACAATCTTTCCCTTACTGTCTTGAGTAATATCTCGCACCTCATTATAATAAATACTCTTCTCGTCACCTTTATCAACAATGTAGTTTTTAACCGTTCCTGTTTTAAGGTTTATCGACGAAATGCCATATCGCACCAGCCCAACCCACATAATTCCTTTATCATCTTCATAAATAGATCGGATCGTGATTTTATCCATCACCAAACTGTTCTCAGGTAAAACCTTGTAATGGGTAAACTGTTGGGTCTTCACATTCAGCCTATCAACGCCATTATCCACTGCCCCTGCCCAAATATCCCCTCTGCTATCTTCAAAAACTGACCATACATCGTTACCCGAAATGCAATTTCCGCCACCTTCGCTATTGATGTAATGTGTGAATTTTTGTGTTGCCACATCAAAGCAATCTAAGCCTGCTCCTTGTATACCAATCCAAATTTTATTGTCACGACTCATGCACATCGCACGAATAGTATTGCCTCCCAACGAATTTTCATTCCCTTCTTCTTTGCGAAAAACGGTGTAGTTAAATCCATCATAGCGGTAGAGGCCGTCAACGGTCCCAAACCAAATGAACCCAAGTGAATCCTCAACAATGCTCGATGTTGCGCCTGGATCGAACCCCTTTTCATTCGTTATTTTATTGATTTTATACTCATACGATTGCCCAATAGCACTTGTATTAAATCCTATGATAAGACAAAGAAGCAGACTCAAACGTAATGCGAGGTAACTAAAATGGTTATTCATAATAGAAGATATTCGAATAATTGAGCTAAAACATAACCACAAGCACCCATATAAAACGAGCACAAATTAATGAGTACAACTAAAGTTACAGATTTTTACTTTTAATAGAATATTATTAAGGGTAAATTTTTCATTATCAGGGATTTTTCGATAACGTGACAGATAATTTTGAGATGTCTAGTGCAGATTCTTGGTTAAAATAAAACCCCGCAACTCCAATGGAAAAGAGTTGCGGGGTTTGTTAATGAAACATACGAATGTTTCTTATTTTTTGCCTATTCGAGCCATTTTGTATGTAAAGGTATCTACATCGTTTTTCTCGGCAGAGCTTGATGCATCTGGACCATAAGCATCTTCCACATGATCATAAACGGTAGGGTCATAAGGAAGGGAACCCGTTCCACTCTCACCAAAAGTTGAGATGAGCGAAACACCAATACCTGTCGATTCAAGATAAGCCTTTGTAATACCAAGTGCACTTAATGGAATTTTCATTTCATAAAAAGTATCTTGTGATTTAGCGTGAGATTTGGGTACAAAGTCCACAAATCCTGCCGTTCCAGTTAAATCTGAAGGCAAATAAGTTGGATCAAAAGAGTTTTTATTAATTCCAAAAACAGTTGCTGGTTTCAGACCATCAATGTAACCGTACACGACACCTGCAGCCGAGAATAGTTGTGAATAACCTGTTGCATAATCAAATGTTCCAGCCGAATTTAGCTTAAAAATTGCGGGCTGTCCCACTCCTGGTTTACTTGAGAACATAGCAAGCACATCAAGGCCATTGTCGAATAACTTAAAGGCTTTGCCCGGAGCATCCCACACACCTGCGCCATCAACAACCTTTCCTGTAGCGCTTTTAGCTGGGTCGATGTCGAAAGCTAGAGCAATTGGAATATTGCCATTCCACGGTTTTCCGTTGTCGCTAATAGGAAATCCTTGTGCGGGATCTACAACATCTACAACGTTTACATATTGCCAACCGAGATATAAATTAGTATCGTCCCATGCTGCATAAAGAGCATATGAGTCGTAAAGTGGTCCTTCATGACCTCCCTTAAAAGATTGAGCAATATCGTTCGCAACACCTTGCGCAATAATCATATCAGAACTCCAGTCTGCAAAACCATCAGACTTCATAGCGGTACAAGTAACAGTCATTCCTTGGCTGTATTTGCCAACACCTCCCGCAGGATTGGTGGAATAATAGGTTGTTTCAAGAGAGGAGCCTGTGCCACCTCCGCCAGAGTAGTTAAGATCTACGGTGTAATCTTTTTTTGTAGTGCCATCTTGTGCCGTTACGGAGAAAATAATTTGAATGCTTCCTGCTGGCAAGGTCACAAAAGAGTGATTAGAATATGTGGTTGCCCCAATTTTGATGGCCACTGTTGAATTTTTATCAGACGGCACGGCTCTAAGAGTTACTTGAGTTGCTGCGGGTGATGGTGAAAATGTATATGCTGTTGTTGCCGAAGCAAAACCAGTTACAACATTTACCCCTTTGTCGCTCACCTCAATTGCATCGAGGTTGGCATTTGACGACGCCGCAAACATGGCCGATGTCGTCAAAAATGCAATAGCTGTGACAATTATATTTTTATATATACTCATAACAAATCAATTTAATATTTAAGTTTTAAAACTCCAACTTACTTTTTAATTATCTTAATGGTAGCTACTTCGCCATTTGTGTTAAGTGCTCTAAGAATGTAGATTCCCGATGTTAGATTGCCAAGTTTTAACACGGCTTGAGATTGAGTTATATCCAACTCTTGCGTTTCAAAAACGGTGTTGCCCATTAAATCCAAGATTCTTACGTCTTTTACATTCTCGCCCAAAAGATTAATCGTTTCAGTGAAAACTGTTGGATATACAGTGATATTGGCTTTTGCAATGGTGCTAACGAGTGCGGTGCTATAAGAAAAAGGGTAAGGATAAGTTTGATCGGAGGGTGTATTTAAAGCAGGATAAGATGATGCATCCCATTTCCATTTTAAAGCAGAGAAGGTAAAAGATAATCCACCTAAACCGTTAAATGAAGTCTGATTGTTGAATGCTGCATTCCCTTTTGGCGTTGCAGCATCGCCAAATCCTGAAAAAGTACCTGATGCTAGAGTTGTACCACTCCACGCAATATTGCCAGTTGAGATATTTTCGCTGTTGCCGTTGCCTCCAAATTGAGCAACAAATTTTGAGCCCGACGTTATTGACGCGGGAGTAACAAAGCTATTTTTAATTGTAGAATAATTTGCACCAACAAATCCGCCAACATACTCATTTCCGGAACCTACACTTCCTGTTGCGTAACAATTGATAACTTGTGAACTGTTGTCGAGTTTGCCGATAAAACCACCAACTGCCGTTGATGTTACTCCTGAAACATTGCCGGTTGCATAACAATCTGCAATAATTGCAGTTGCTCCTGTCGATAACCCAGCAAAACCACCCACCGCACTACCATATTTGGAAGAGACCCCTACTTTTGCGAAACATACAGAAATAGTTCCACCATTTAACGAACCGATGAGACCACCCACAGCACCCCCATCGGAAGAAACCGTACCAATAACTGAACAAGCCGTAACGGAAGTCGCTCCCTTTGCAGATCCTATTAATCCACCCACATTATTACCAGTAGCGATAATAGATATTGAGC
>JAYVSA010000337.1:0-1518 GCA_043775765.1 Breznakibacter sp.
TTTATTATTCGGTCTATGCGATCGGTAACCTCGGCACTAAAGCTCGTTTTTCTGTAATTAGCCCCCCGCACAGCAATAAACTCATCGTATTTATATTCATACATATCAACAAAACCTGTGTTTACCGTAAGCACATTGCCATGCTTGTCCATCATCATTATACCATTGGGGCTTTGGCGTACAATGCGCGCAAACCGTTCAGACTCCTCTAATTGCTTTTGAATGTTGGCAAGAGCAATATTGTTTTGAGCCAAAAGATTGGTTGAAGTGAGGTTTTGGATGGTTAAAAGCCGAATGGCTTTGTTTTTTGAAAGAACCAGTAAAATTGCATACACGGATAAAATTGCAGTACCAATAACAAATAGGAATAGGAAACCATTACTTTGAAAAAGTTGATTCGTCACACGTGTCATTTTTAGAAATTGAATAATAGCGCAAAAATATTTAAATAAAACAAATTAAACCCATTTGCTCAAATTAAAATCACAAAAAAGAATCACAACCCCCAACAATTACAATTAATTAACATCAAAATAATAAAATTAAGACAACTCACCCCATAAATTAAACACAGAATTTAAATATTTTTAAAAATCGACTACTCATTATAAATCAGCATTTAACTGAAAAACAAAAATATAAAGCTCAAACACAAATTGAAGATTATATAAAATAGTGTATTTTCGCATTGAAACTATCAAACTAAATTAAAACAAAATGAAGCGATTAAAACTTTTAACCATTGCATTATTTTTGAGCATCTTTCAAATAATTCAAGCACAAATAACAGAGGCAGAAAAAGAGTTAAAATCTTTAAGTAAGGACACTCTTGAAGGTTGGAAAACAGGCGGTATCATATCCTTTACCTTAGCCCAAACCACCTTATCTAACTGGTCATCTGGTGGTCAGAATTCGTTATCAATGAACGGAATGTTCAGAACATTTGCCAACTACAAAAGAGGCAATAAGCAATGGGATAACAACCTCGACTTGGGTTATGGGCTTCTTCGTCAGGGTGAAGAGACGAAGTACATGAAAACCGATGATAAAATTGAGATTACCTCAAAATATGGGCAAAGGGCTTATAAGAACTTCTACTATGCAGGTTTAGTAAATGCCAAATCGCAATTTTCGGCGGGCTACAACTATCCCAACGATAGTGTAAAGATTTCTGATTGGGCCACACCAGCCTACCTAACGTTAGCATTGGGTATCGACTATAAGCCAAATAGCTATTTTAGTGCCTTCTTAGCCCCAGCAACGGGGAGGTTTACACTGGTAAGTAGCACCGATTTGGCCAACAAGGGTGCATTTGGTGTTGACTCAGCCAAAACCGATGGTACAGGAAACATTCTTACACCTGGCAAACACTTAAAAGAGGAGTTTGGAGGATATTTTAGAGTAGCTTATGCAAAAAATGACTTTAAGTCGGAGTTAATGAAAAACATTGGCGTCATTTCTAAAGTGGAGCTCTTCTCGAACTACCTTAAAACGGCGCAAAACATAGACGTTAACTGG
>JAYVSA010000338.1:0-2189 GCA_043775765.1 Breznakibacter sp.
ACACCACCTGAATTATATTCCGATATCGTGAATAACGGCATTTGGTTAGCTGGTGGTGGTGCTCTTCTTAGAGGTCTAGATAAACGTTTATCTGATAAAATTGGTATTAGCTTCAAAATTGCTGAAGATCCACTTTTGGCTGTTGCTCGCGGAACTGGCATTGCACTTAAAAATCGTCATCGTTTTGGTTTCTTAAAACGATAATTATTATAAGGTATTGAATTGAAAAGGGGTTATCATTTTTAGATAGCCCCTTTTTTATATAATTACTTCGTGAATCTTTAACTTCTATAATTAAACCTTATTCCTCCAAATACATCTCTATTAAGCCCTCAGGTGTTTTGAGCGTAATTTCACGTTTTTTCTTGTCTACCTTAATGATGAACTCATCTACTATTGGAATCAAAACCTCTTTACCGTTAGAATCTATCTGAAAGAGAGGGTTTTTGGCAATATCCATAATATCGGAGATGGTGCCAATTTTACCAAAGCGTACATCAATAGCCATGTAACCAACTAAAGCTGGTGGTGTAACGGTGGTTTCATCCTCGTGCAAATCGGCAGGACTAACATATACCTCACTGCCAACCAATAGTTTAGCTTTGGCTTCGGTAGCAACATCGGTCAAAAGAACCAAATACGATTGCTGCCCTTTTTTGCGCACAACTCCACTCGCGTAAGGAACCAAACCGCCATTGAGCATCAAAAAGAAAAACTTGGGTTGAAGAGACTCGATCAAAAATTGGTCGTATATCATTAAATTGAGTTCGCCATGAACGCCGTGTGGACGTGTTAGAGAGCCAATATTCACAAAATCAGATGTTTGAAGCATATTTTATGGTAATTGTTGAGTTTTTAAAGTTAACAAAAAACCCGCCTCATTGAGACGGGTTTTAAAATCTTTACAGATTTGTAAGTGATTATGCTTCAGCAGCTTCTTCGCCAGCTTCTTCTGTTTCAGCAGGAGCCTCAACAGCTTTTGCGGCAGCAGCAGCAGATTTTTTAGCAAGATCTTCAGCACGTTTTGCGTTAACTTTAGCTTCAGCAGCCAAACGCTCTTTACCTTCTTTTGTAGAAGCCAATGCCAATTGTTCTTTCTTAGCAAGAACTTGAGCTTCTTTACTTTGAAGCCATTTCTCGAATTTTTGCTCAGCAACTTCAACTGTAAAAGCACCTTTTTTAGCACCTTCTAAAAGGTGTTTTCTCATAAGAACGCCTTTGTAAGATAAAATCGCTCTACAGGTATCTGTAGGTTGAGCACCGTTGTTAAGCCACGCTAATGCCTTATCACAGTCTAAGTTAATAGTAGCTGGGTTGCTGTTTGGATTGTAAGAACCGATCCTTTCAACAAACTTGCCATCTCGTGGCGATCTGCTATCTGCTACCACAATGTGGTAGAAAGCATACCTTTTACGTCCGTGTCGTTGTAATCTAATTTTAACGGCCATTTTGTAATAAATTAATTGGTAAAACTTTGTAAAAATTGAGGTGCAAAGATAGAGCTAATTAATTAGTCTACAAACTGTTTTTGAATTTAATTAAGGTAATATTGATATATATTTGACAACAGCGGGATGAGTTTACATTGAACTCATGTAAAAAAAATAATTAACTCCGATTATGCAATAGACTTCGTTAAGAGAGGTTAGATCATAATAAAATAAGGTGTTCACGGATGTTTTGGACGAAGCAATATAAACTATCACAAGATCTAAAAATTGAGGAAGTGCATTATTTTATAGCAAGATATCTTCGAAATAGATTTCTATTGCAGATTCTGGGTTTAATAAGGCATGAATTGTTAAAGTGTTAAATTATATTTTGAAATCGATTTCGTTTTTCTATATTTGCACCGAGAGTTTCGTTCAAGCGGGATTCTTATTTTTTTTATATAGTAGGTTAACAGATAAACTAGGAGGACTATAATGTCAAATGTAAGTTATATAACTGAAGAGGGATTGCGTAAATTGAAAGAGGATTTGAAGCAGTTAGAATCTGTGGAACGTCCGAGTATTTCGGCGCAAATTGCGGAGGCACGCGATAAAGGCGACTTGTCGGAAAATGCGGAATATGATGCCGCAAAGGAGGCGCAAGGGCTTTTGGAAGCGCGTATTGCAAAGTTGAAAGGTACTTTGGCTAATGCACGTGTGATTGATGAAACGAAGTTGGATTGCGATAAAGTGCAGTTG
>JAYVSA010000339.1:0-15666 GCA_043775765.1 Breznakibacter sp.
TAAAAAACTGCTTGGTGTAAGGCAACACAGAAGAGTTTCCGTAAGGCTTTGCAACACCTGCATACACTCTTATTGCAAGCTTATTTTTATCTCTAAAATTATAATAAACACGACCTTCAAGACTTAATCGGGCAAATTGCGAATAGACTGATCCAAACACACTTGAAGGATTGTCGGCTGATATTTTTTCCCCAGTAATGTTTTTAACCAACGATAAGGCATTTCCCGCAGCCTCAGTGGCTAATTGAAAAAAATATTGGGTCTTTTTTAATTGTAAAACCTGTTCGTTATAAGTAAATATGTAATTAGCTCCTGCAATAAACTGTTCTTCATAGCTTTTTTTAAGAAAGGGAATTGAATCCAGCAAATTAGTAAATGTGGCTGTTTGGTTTAATAGCTTCGTATAGCTTATATTTATTGGATTAAACTCATGCTCTATCCTAATGTCTTGTTTCCATTTATACCCATAAGTAAATTGCGGCGTGTACATATCAAAATACCCAACTCTTCTTAAAAAGGTAAAAGACAACGCCAAACGTGTTTTTGGAATGTATAAGCTGTTGGTCTTTATATTAAAGGGCGAGATAAAACGTGGAAAATACAACTCAACCTGTGGATTAATTGAAAATGAATATTGATTTTTATTTGCCCCACTCAACTGTGCCTCTAATGATGCCGCCAAACTAACATTCAATAATTCGGCGCCGTTAAACGCATTTCTATTCATAAAACTTGTGTTGAGCCTAGGCCCCGTATAGTTATTTGATTTTGAAACAATTTCAAGTTCAGCCCTAAAGGTATGCTCTGGCATGGGTGTCATTAAAATGGTGACATCTAAAAATCCTGCCGCTGTGGTATCGCTGTTGGTAAAATTCATGCGCACAAATTTGAAATTGCCCATGGTCATCAAGCGGTTCAGTGTGATGTTATGGTTTTTGCGTGAATAGATTTCATTTTTGTGTAAATAAACAGATTGTGAAATAACTTTTGGCCTTATTCTCATATCCGCTTCTTGGCCAAGAAAATAATTACCATCATACCAGAGTGTCTCTTTTGAGGTTATTGTATCATCTTCAAGGGAAAAATCCTGATTAATAAACACCTTATTTATGCGATAAATAGTTAATGCCGTTTCAGGAATGCTGTCTTTTAAACTAAGTCGTAGTGTAACATCATGGTGTTTTACCGATGTATCGGCCTTAAAGACCAAATAGTCGGGACTGAAGTAGAAATATCCATTATCTTTCAACAACGCATCAATCCGTATTCTTTCGTTTTTGAGCTTTTCAAGATTATAATCATCGCCTGATTTAATGAGTGATTTTTTCTTCTCTGTAAGGATGATTCGGCTTATACTGTCATCAGCAATTGAGTAAACAATCTCTTTAAGTGTATAAGGAACATGAATATGACTGGTGTAAATTACGCTGGCTGTATGTTGTTTTTCAATGATTTTAGACTCGGTATAACTGTTAAAAACCCCGATATTAAAAAGTTTGGCATCAATGATAGTTGCAGTAACGGCGGGTTTTATGCTGCTCATATAAACAGGCGCTTCCCCATTTTTTTGGAGCCACTTTTTTATTTTGCCCTTAGGGTTTTCTCCCGCCGTCATGTACATCCACAATTTGGGGCGTAACCCAACAATTTTTTTATTTGGTTTGGGGCGTACTGCGTCTTCGGCAACAGTTTTGATTAATTTTTTCTTTCGATGAGTGATGTGATCGGTGGATTCCAACTTTATCTGCGCACCCGTATAAAGCTTTTCGCCTTTGGGCAAATGCCGTGTTCCGCTGCACGATACTAAAAGCAGGCATATCGAAAGCTGAGCGAGTAGAGCTTTAGTGGGTAGTGCCATAACTATTTTTTTTCCTCATTAGTCACTTTTGTCTTTTCTGGTGCTCTAAAAAAATCTCTCCATCTGTTGAAATCGTGAATATATGAAACACCCATTCCCGTTTCAATGAGCAGTCCGTCAATAGCGCCTTCATATTGGTTATGCCTAAATCCCTTCAATCGGTAACGCCCATCCTTCGTCAATTTGTACTCTACTGTAACATCACTGGTAATGTCGCTTGGCGAATTTTGTTTGGCTTTTGCTCCTTCCACATCCAAATTGCCGCCAACCTGTACGCTTAGGCGTTCATCAAAGAGTTGCTTCTTGAGTCCGAGTTCTACTTGTGTCATTCCTTGTGCTTGTCCTGAGGAGTAATCATCATACGATTGTATGTCGAAATTCAACTCAACGCCAGGCACAACTTTCGAACTCAACTGATTTAATTGCTCGGACAGGAATTTGCCTACCGTGGCACGAACTACGGTTGATGCCCCGTTGTTTGCATCCGTTTGAAGAGGATTTTCCTGAATAAATCGGCCCAATATCAATAAGGCAAATACCTGTTTGTTGAGTGCAGATGGATCGTCGTTGAGTAGAGTTAGTTTTGCGTTTACGACTCCACCTAAAATACCTTTCTCCTCAGGTGGTAATTGAATCTCGAAACTAATTTCGGGATGTAAAATTTCGCCGCGAAGCTTTAGCAGAATCAGGAATGGATACATTTGTTTATAGGCACTTTTATCAACCTCGCTTTTTCCCGACATCTGATCGGTTACTAGGTCAATAGGTGATGCGCGCACGGAATAAGTTGCATTAATGGATATTGTTGCATCGAGCGGATCGCCGTTCCAAATGATTGTGCTACCTGATTTAATATCAAATTTCCGCTTTATGATGGATTCAAACGAAACCATGTAACTGCCGTCGTTAAGATTATAGGCTCCAGTTAAACTCATCTTTCCGCTTCTGTCCATTGTTAAACTTAACGCAGCTTCGCCTTTTACAACCAACGAATCTGCGGTAGAGGGATCTAATAATAAGCGCAGTGTGGCTTCTTTGTCTATTTGGATAACAGACGAGAGATCGAAGCCTGAAAAACTGGCTTTTGAGACTGCTGTTCCGCCCGTTTGGTATAAAATTGAGTTCAGCTTCAAAGAATCTTTAAAATCGACTACCCCTTCACCTTTGTCGGTGGTGAGTTTTTCTTCGGGCACGGCAAAGGTAAAGTTGGATCCTTTCTTCAATTTTATTTTGGCATTCACAACAGGAAGATCCATGGGGCCGCTTACGTCAATTTTGCTGTCAACAATCATTCTACCAAAGAATACTTTGTTCTCTTTGGCGGTTGTATTAAATAATAGAAACTCTTTCGTATTCACATGCAGGTTAAAAACGAAATCTTTAAACTCTTTCATTTTGATAGAGCCATCAATAATGGCTGAATTCTTGTTGGCGTCTAAAAGAGTAAGCGAATTAAAGTAGATGCCATCGTCCTTTAGCTGGACAGTTTCATGCTTTAATTCTAACCGATTATTGAGCACGGCAGGTTTTAAAAAGGCATCATTAAATACCAGTTCACCTGTAATTTGTGGCTTATCAGATGCGCCCTGCATAAATATATTTCCTGTAACGGTTCCAGCGGCCTCTGTAATTTGCCCCATCGAAAATGCTTCAATGGTTTTCATTGAAAGCGATTGAATGTCGGCTTTTATGCTCATTGAATTATTACCTCCATTAGGAATGTAATATCCGTTGGCTGTTATGCTATTTTGAGTTCCAGATAATTGCACATCCAAATCATATCTTTCAGATGTAGGATTATCTGCTTTTACAGTTAGATCTCCGATAGGAACATCGCGAACAACCAGACGGCTTATTTTTGCATCTGCAATTATGCCATAACTATTATTCACTCTTTTGAGCAAAATGTTTCCATCTACGCTCCCTTTTACAAGGCTTGTATCTTTTTCAATGATTTGGGAAATGTTGTCGAGCTTAAAATTCTTTATTTCTAGATTCAAATCGTCATTGAATTTATCGTGAACCGAAGCGACATTAATCTGGCTTTCATTGTTGGTCATAAAGAGGTGATGGATCAAAAAGCCATCCTTCCCGAATTCGATATAATTATCGGCGGCAATGTCCCATCTATTATTCATCAAGTAGAAATCTTTTGGATCGAGCACAAGCTTGTAACTCGTTTTATCTCTGGTAATTTGCGAACGGATTACCAGTTTTTTCATCTGCTCATCGGTAATTGACGATACATTAGCAAATAGCGTATTGTTTTCCAGTTTTCCATCAATCTGAAAGTTATCTAATTTTGCCTGCCAGTTCGAAACATTGCTGCTCGATATTTTATAGTTTAATGCCGATGCATCTGAATTTACAATCACCTCTAGGTTGTTGATTTCAGTTGTTCCATAGACTATTTTTTTAATGGTAGCATTCAACTTCAGATCGTTTTTCTCGCTGTCGAAACTCCCACTAATTACACCTGGCTCAAACTCTTTGAGTTGTGGCAACAGAACCTGCGAGAGAATAGGGTGGTTGTGCAGCTGTATTTCAAACGTGAAGTTCGATGGAATGCTCTGTTTTTTTGTTTGAATACTGTCTGAAAGCAGGAAATACTTATTTATAAAATCGGTGAGTTCCGTCCGAAGGTTGGCTGGAGAGATATTGCCCGAATATTTTATCCTAACCAAGGCACTGCTGATGTTTAGCTGGCTTTTATTCGGTTCATTTATGGAAGCAAACAATACGGAATCGAGCGTATATATTTTCTCTCCCTTTGCAACCACCAAGCTCGAAATGCCTGCATTTCCAGTTATTTTGGTTACCGTGCCCCCTTTTAAATCGGCTACTGCAGTCAAGCCTATTCTGATGTCGTCTTTTGTAAAATTCAGCTTTTGAAGGTCGGCTCCTAGCACTTTTAACCGAAATTTATAATGCTCTTGGTCTGGTTTTATATTCACCATACCATCAAAATCAACTATTGCATTTTTGTCATTCAGCTTCACTTTGCCTTCAAACTCCTGCCCATGGATATTGCCATCAACACTAAGGTTGTGGTAGGTATATTTATTCAGATAAATCTCAGAGACTTCGGCATTAATTTTTGCTGTTATCCTATCTTTATCAAGCCCTTGTCCTTTTATTTCAGCGGTTAATGAAACAGGTCCATACATCGCTGTATCTTTTAGCAGGCGGCCCAAATCAAAGCCATATATGCTAACTTTACTGCTGAAATTCTCATTTTTATCAATCGATGCAAACATATTTGCTGCCCCAAAGCTGCTGCCAAATTCCACGTTCGATTCAAAGGATTTAATAGTTCCTTTAAAAGCGAGCTTTAAGTCCGCATCATCAGGGAGTTCAATGCTTTTAGGTATTGCATCTCCAACCATCATTTTAACATCGCGCTTAGTTGTATGAAGTTTTAGGTCGAGGATATTAAAATATGCCTTGGCTGTATCGGGCAACCCAGTTATACTGAAATTGGTTTTTAAAAGAGTTTCATCCCCAGTTTTGACAACCATATTTTCACCTTTCAGGTTGTTAATCCGTCCATTTACTGTTCCCGAAATGGAGGTGATATTTGTGTAATTTTTGAAGAAAGGTTGCTTTTCCAGTTGTGGCGTGAAATAGAGAATATCAGCGGTTTTGATAGTTACATCTTCGAGCGCCAAATTCAGCATAAGGAACGGGATGGAGTCTTTTAATGATTGTAAAGAGCTGTATTGTATGTTCAAATCAGCGACAATTGAAGAGTTTGCGGTTTCGGCTTTCAGCTTTTTCAACGTAATGGAATGCAGATCCATGCTGAATTCTGTTGTAAACTTCGCAATGGCGAATTGATTCTGATCAATGGCACTTAGTTTTTTAATTGACGATTGGGTTGCATTTGATGAGTAAGATGAATTTGTTGCATCAAGATTTATGTGGCTGAATCGCATGTGACTGGCATCAAAAGTGTTTTTTATTTCAGGTTTGTTGTTAACCAAGTATGCAAACGAGTTATCGTCTAACACGATGTTTTTTGCCCTAACTTT
Source organism: Breznakibacter sp. (assembly GCA_043775765.1). Lineage (GTDB taxonomy): Bacteria > Bacteroidota > Bacteroidia > Bacteroidales > Marinilabiliaceae > JAGPHP01. The sequence continues at coordinate 5,890 of JAYVSA010000339.1, forward strand.
CCAGTTGTTGGGTGTGGTTGCTGCGGCTGTAGCGGTGGAGGTGTTGGTGTCATAGGTTGTATCTATGGTATTGTACTCCACCTTGCTTTTAGAAAGGTCTAATTTGTCCACAGAAATAAATTCTTTTGGTAAATCTACCAACCCATCTTTAACCTCAATATGGTTAATTGCGGCAGTTACCGATTGGCTGATTACTACATTAGAATATGCTACAACTGAATTGTTGATTTGTATATTATTGGCCGTTATGATTGGCAAAATAGTTTCCGTTTTTTTAGCAGATGGCTTTAGTGGCTTTTTTATCTGAACATTTGCGTTGAGGCTTTCAACCAGCAATTCATCTACGCTATAAATGGATTTTGCAATGTCGATTTTATCCATTTTCAAATCTAAATCGCTTAGCGCCGCAGTAACACTTATTCCGCCAAATTCATCATCATAAGCAAATCGGATGTTTTTCAGACTTACTTCATCAATGCTAAAAGTCCATTTGGTGGCAGGTTTATCCTTAACAATTATTTTGGCGGTTGTGTCGCTGAAAGCTTTTATCAGAAAGTTGAAGTTAAAAAGCGAATCGGTATCAGTGCTGTATAGATTTATATTTGCATTTTCTAGTACGAATGAATTTACAGCTATCTTGCTGGATATTAAGTCGTAAAGTGCTATGTTAATCTTTGCCTTACCCGCATAAAGTAGGGTATCCTTTTGAGTATCCTCTAAAAATAGCCCCTCAATATTAACCGATTTTGGAAATGAAATACTGATGTTTTTTATCTCTACACGTGTATGCGTTTTATCACTTACAAACGTGGTTGCAAAGCGTATAATTTTGTTCTGAATTGCAGGAATTTGAATTAGCGCAGCAATTATTACAAATAAAAGCACAACGGATGCAACCACCCATAAGATAGCTTTCAAAGCTTTTTTAATAATTGGTTTTGCTCTATTCAATTATTATGGTTTATGTTTTGCCTCTTGCGGACATTTCCAACACAATGGCATCATTTTTAAAGCGTATTTCCGATATAGAAACGATCTTTAAAAATGCCTTCAGCTCCTTAATCTTATTTAAATTAATTTTTATCTCTTCGCTCTTTGAATCCCATTCAATTGGAGTTTTAAGCAACCGCTTCTCAAGAAAAAAGTGAGCCATTTTAGTCACTAAACAGGCAAGCCTATCTATTTCATATTTGAATAAAACCACATCTTCTTTTACCTCTTTTATCGTCAAAACTACCGAATCGATGTATGTAGCCTCAATTTTGTTTTCGCCAATATTTCTTAAGTCAATGTTAAATTGATATTGACTACTTAAAAATTGTTGAGCTTCTGATATTGGTATTTCTATTTTCATTTTGTTTCTATTTGTGTTTTATAGAATAGGAATTTTTAATCCAGCTTCGTTGGCTTTGCTTATTCCATTTGCAATAATTCATCTGTTTTTTATTGCGCATTTTTCGAATAAGTGAATAGAATAAATGAATGTCGTAAATCGCATCTGATATTTAGGGTGAGGTTAGTGCTAAAATACGACATTATTTGATGATCATTACTTATTTAGCCATGGTGTTTTATTTTACGACTCATTTTACCTTTTTAACTTATCCAAAGGTCAGGAATTTTCAGATAAAACATATTGCACAATACTGTGAATGTGTTACATCATTCACACTTTTGCGGTCTTGTTTTTTAAAGAGGAGTGCCCTTGATTTCTATATTAACAAAAACACGAAGTTGTAATTTTTCTGAAATTAAACTTATAGTTATGTATTTCAAAATGCATAACTATTTTGATATTAAACGATTATCTAATGTGGCAATTTCATTTGGAATAACCCTGCCAGTAACGAAAACGGAATAGGCGTGGGTAAATTCGGCGCCAAAGAATACAATCATTGAAGAGTATGAAACCCAAAGCATTATCAATATAATCGAACCTGCAGCGCCATATCCATCACTGGGATTTAAGGTCCCAAAATATAGTCCCAAACCAAATTTTCCTATATCAAACAGAAATGCAGTAACAATAGAGCCAATCCAAACATTTTTCCATTTTATTTTAGCATCGGGTAAAAATTTGAACATCAATGCAAACAGAACTGTAAGAATTATAAAAGTTAAAATGATATTAGCTATGTTAAGCGTCATGAAAAATGTGCTAGAAAAATCACCTGATAACCAATTACCTAAAGCGGTGAGCAAAGCGGAAATGACAAGCGAAACAATAAGTAAAAAAGCGATGGTAATGATTAGACCAAATGAAAACAAACGAATTCTTATAAAACTCCAAATGCCATATTTCGACTCTTCAGTCGTAACATCCCAGATGGTGTTTAATGATTTCTGAAACTGTGCAAAAACGGCCGTAGCACCTAAAATCATAACTGCAATTCCGATAATTGTAGCCCAGACTGAGTTCTTTGCTTGGCTGGCCTGTAAAATAATACTTTGAATTTGCATAGCCGTATCAACGCCCATTGTAGATTTGAACTGGGCTGTGATATGATTATTTACAGCCTCGTTTCCAAAAAAATACCCTGCAGACGTTACAATAACCACCAGTAGCCCAGGCAATGCAAATATGGCGTAATAGGCAATTATTGCACTTTCACGAAACGGATCTTTTTCCCACCATTTTGTAAATGCTTTTATTAGAATATGGTAAATATTTCTAAAATATATTCTCAGTTTCCTCATGTATTTTACGTGTTCTTACAATGAATCATTTGGAGACAAAGTTGATCAACTTTAAATTCACTTGCGTTACATAACTTTTGTACAAAATTATATTATTCACACAAATTAGATTTATTCCTATTTTGTTAGTGGTGCATCTCCCTCAGGCACATTCCCCTTTCGTCGAAATATTGAACAGTAAATTGGCAACAGGTTTCAACCGAGGCGGTTTTACCTTTTCACAAAGAGTTCTGCTTCTGAATACACCTTTTTCCAACATGCAACGTGTGAATAATACAACTTTTATCAGAAGTTATGTAACACCCATCGCTTGGAAGAGATATAATTTAGTGCTATCAAATTTACACCTCTAAAATCTTGTAAAATTATGAATACATCACACCAATTCGAATTTCAAGCGTTACCATATTCTTATGATGCTCTTGAACCTTTCATCGATAAGTTCACAACGGAAATTCATTATAGTAAACATCATAAAGCATATTATGACAATTTTGTAATAGCAATAAAGGGTACTCAAATGGAAACGATGGACATAAGAGATATTTTCAAACATATAAGCAAATATCCTTTAGCTGTTCGCAATAATAGTGGCGGTTATTTTAACCACACATTTTACTGGGAAAACATGAAAGCTCATGGAGCTGTTTTGCCAAATGGTAAGTTAGCCGAAGCCATTGCTAAAGTCTTTGGTTCATTCAATGAATTCAAAAAGCAATTTTCGGATGCAGGAAAAGCTCGATTTGGTAGCGGTTGGGTATGGCTTTGTATCGATGAAAAATCCACCCTGTGCATCTGTTCAACTCCAAACCAAGATAATCCGTTGATGGACATCGCTGAGAAAAAAGGAATACCATTGCTTGCTATGGATGTTTGGGAGCATGCTTATTATTTAAAATATCAGAACAAAAGGCCCGATTATATCGATGCTTTCTGGAATGTAGTAAACTGGGAAGTAGTCTCTGAGAGATATGATGATGCCTTAAAAACCATGAGCTTAAAATAAACTTCACAATTTGTAATCATAAATAACTAAATAATAAAAAAGATGGAAAAGAATAGACTTTCAAAAACGCTTTCAGATGCGTTAAATATTCAAATGACAAAAGAAGCTCAAGCTTCACAAATTTATTTATCGTATGCCTCATGGGCTGCTAGTCAGGGGTTTAATGGTATTGCTAATTTTCTTTTTAGGCATGCTGAGGAAGAACGCGACCACATGATGAAGATTTTACAATACATTTTAAAAAGATGTGGGGAAGTGCGCGTTGCGGCTATTTCTGCACCACCTGAAAACCCAACAACAATACATAATTGTTTTGAAAAGGTGTTTGACCACGAAGTTGAAAACACAACTGGTATTTATAAGTTGGTGAAAATGAGTTTTGTTGAAGAAGATTGGGCAACATGGAACTTTATGCAATGGTTTGTTAAAGAACAGATTGAAGAAGAGACATTTGCAATAAACTTAATAGATAAATTGAAAATGGCAGGGGGAGAAAAGGCCAGCAGTAATGCTTTATACTCTTTTGATCGGGATCTTGAAAACGGATCTGATAAGTCCATATCGGCGCAGGATGTGACAGCCGTTAATCCTTGAAAATCAAGTATATCAGTTAAGACAGTATAACATGGCAAAGAAAAAGTTAACAACGGCAAGTGGTCGTCCATATACCGAGTTTGAAAACTCCATGACGGTTGGTAATCGGGGGCCAATCCTGTTGCAAGATTATTTTTTGCACGAAGATATGGCTCACTTCAACCGCGAGCGCATTCCTGAAAGGGTGGTACATGCAAAAGGGGCAGGTGCTTTTGGTACTTTCACCGTAACGCATGACATTACGCAATATACCAAAGCTAAAATATTTTCCGAAATAGGTAAGCAAACAAAGATGTTCGCTAGGTTCTCTCAAGTAGCTGGGGAAAGAGGAAGTGCCGACAGCGAGAGAGATCCTCGTGGCTTTGCCCTTAAGTTTTATACCGAAGATGGCAACTGGGATTTGGTTGGCAATAATACGCCGGTTTTCTTTATTAAAGACCCAAAAAAGTTTTCGCATTTCATTCATACCCAAAAGCGCGATCCAAAAACGAATTGTAAAAGCTGGACTATGAAGTGGGATTTTTGGAGCTTAACGCCCGAAAGTTTACACCAAGTATTGATACTGATGAGCGACCGTGGAACGCCTTTATCCTATCGTAATATGAATGGTTATGGTAGCCATACCTTTTCTCTTATCGACAAAAACAATAAAAGAATTTGGGTAAAATTCCATTTCAAAACATTGCAAGGAATAAAAAATTTCAACGGTAAAGAAGCCGATGAAATGAGAGGAATTGATCCCGATCAGGCTCAACGTGATTTAGTAGAAAGCATTGAGAAAAAGGATTTTCCAAAGTGGTTATTACAAATACAGGTGATGACCGATGAACAGTCGAAAACATTTAAATGGAATCCGTTTGATATTACAAAAGTGTGGTTTCATAAAGACTTTCCATTGATTGATGTGGGTGTTATGGAGCTGAATGTAATACCCGAAAATTATTTTCGCGATGTTGAGCAGTCGGCATTTAATCCCGCTCATGTGGTTGATGGAATTGGTTATTCGCCCGATAAAATGCTGCAAGGCCGCTTGCTTTCTTATCCCGATGCGCACCGTTACCGTTTGGGAACAAATTATGAGCAAATCCCCGTTAACCAATGTCCTTTTATGGTTGCAAATTACCAGCGCGACGGTTTTATGCAAACGGGCGACAATGGCGGTTCAAACCCAAATTATCGCCCCAATAGTTTCGACGATATTGTGGTTGATGAAAGCTACAAGGAACCTGCAATGCCTGTGGAATCTAATACCGCCGATTGGTTCGACCGCAACGAAAATGATGATGACCACTACACTCAGCCTGGTATTTTATTCAGCAGGGTAATGACCGATCAAGAGAAAAAAAACACCGTAAAAAACATTGTAAGTACCATGAAAGAGATTTGTGGTGAGAAGAAAGATGAAATCATTAACCGTCAGTTATGCCATTTTTTTCGTGCCGATAGTCAATTAGGAATGGCGGTAGCAAAAGGGCTAGGCATAACCATCGACGAAAAAATGATGAACCATTAAATAACCTAAATACAAAATTATATGAAACGTACTGCAACAGCCCATTGGCAGGGAAACCTTAAAGAAGGAAAAGGAACACTCTCTACACAAAGCGGGATATTAGATAAAACCAATTACGGTTTCAAAACCCGATTTGAGGAAGGTCAAAAAGGGACTAACCCCGAAGAATTATTAGTTGCCGCACATGCTGGTTGTTTCACCATGTCGGTAGCATCAATCATTGATAAAAGAGGATTAATAACCACTTCGTTAGAAACAACGGCAACTTTAACGCTCGAAGGTTTATCAATTACTGGTATACATTTGTCAATTACAGGTTCGGTAAAAGGGTTAAATGCCGATGAATTTGCCGCGGTTGTTAAAGAAGCCGAGCAAAATTGCATCGTTTCCAAAGCTTTAAAAGTGACTATTACATCTGAAGCTCATTTAGAAGCTTAAAAACAGTGTACTCTCTTAAATATCAATCATTTATAAATATAATAAAAATGGATAAATATAAATGGTTGCTTCCAGGTGATAAACTTATTCGTAATGAATTTATCACCGAAATTTTAGATAGCGGCGAAGATTTAGTTTGTACATCCGAAGAATTTGAAAGTCATTTTAATAAATGGAAAGAAGAACAGGGGTATAAACTTAATCACGAAATGGAGTAGTACGAGGAAAAAGCTGAGCTTAAATTGCCTTGTTGAAAAGGAATGTGCTAAACGTGCCATAAAAGTATCTGAAGAAAAGAAAGAACGACCATAAATTAATAAGCGATGCCAAAATTAGCAGCCATATCAAAAATAGATTTTCCACATAGGGTTGATCAACAGGAAGTAAAACAATACTCAAAGGATTTGTTTGCTCCTTCATTTCCTCAAATAGAAAAAATGTTGAGTGTTTTTGACAATACCGAGATAAAAACCCGGAATTTTTGCAAACCACTCGATTATTACGCCTCGGTTCACACTTTTCAGGAACAAAATGCCGAGTACATTCGTCTTTCTCTGGAGTATTCGGTAAAAGCGATTGAAGCGTGCATATCTGATGCAGAAATTAAAAAGGAAGAGATTACCGATATAATATTCATTTCTACCACTGGACTTTCAACGCCGAGTTTGGATGCACTTATCATTAATAAAATGAGATTGCGCCAGAATATCGGTCGTATGGCTATTTTCGGGTTGGGTTGTGGCGGTGGTGTTTCTGGCTACTCCAAAGCGAACATTCTGGCAAAAGAAAATCCCGATGCAATTGTATTGCTCGTAGCTGTAGAGTTGTGTTCGCTCACTTTTATGCGAAATGATTTCAGCAAAAGTAACTTCATTGGGTCAAGTCTATTTGCCGATGGAGTAGCTGCCTGCATCATTACAGGAGATAATCATATCAATAAAACAAAGAACAAGATTTCGTTTCTTGCCAACCAAAGTAAATTGTATTACGATACGCTCGACGTAATGGGATGGGAGTTTTTGGACACAGGGTTTAAAGTTTTGTTTTCGCACGATATACCAACCATCATCGCGGACAATATTCGCGCAGATGTCACTTCATTTTTAAATAAGCACGAGTTGAAGATTTCTGACATCACCAATTTCATTTTTCATCCCGGAGGCAAGAAAGTATTAACCGCCTACGAAGAGGCATTGCAGGTGGAAGGCGATTTTCTGAAAAATACACGAGAGACGATGAACGTGAATGGCAATCTCTCCAGCGCCACAGTTTTATATGTTTTGGAGCGATTCTTTACCCAAGATTACAAAAATGGTTACGGATTGATGGTGTCAATGGGGCCAGGTTTTTCGAGTGAAATGGTTTTACTTCAAATGGACAAAGATTAATATGATATTTATCCTTTTTATTTCGTTCGTTATTCTTTTGCGAATAGGCGAATTAATTCTTTCAAAAAGAAATGAGATTTGGCTTTTGCAAAATGGTGCGATTGAGTATGGCCATAAGCATTATCCATTTATTGTAGCACTTCACGTTTCATTTTTCATTGCACTGATATGGGAATATTACACACAACAAACCGCCTCTTTTAGCCTGTTTTATCTCATTTTATATCTTGTTCTTGTCGCTTTCAAAATATGGATAGTTCTGTCGTTAGGGAAATTCTGGAACACTAAAATTTATCACATTTCGGGGTTGCCTTTACAGAAAAGAGGATTATACAACTACATACAACATCCAAATTATTTAGTTGTTGTTGCCGAAATTGCTGTAATTCCAATGGTATTTCACTTGTATTATACTGCAATAATTTTTTCGTTACTAAACGCTATCATGTTGTTTGTGAGAATATCTGCTGAGAATAAGGTTTTGAAAATGGATCAATAATGTTGAAAATTAAACAATCATTTAATATTTAAAACGATGGAAAAACAACTTCATAAAACTGCCCAAGTAACAGCCAGAGCTGAATACATAGAAGTAGAACCTAATGTACGTCTTCATGTTACCGATGCTGGCGAAGGCAGGCCAATTGTATTAATACCGGGCTGGCCATTGAGCGACGAAATGTACGAATATCAGTACCACGACCTTGTTGAAAAAAACTTTCGTGTGATTGGCATTACTTTACGTGGTTTTGGTAAATCAGACAAGCCCAGAGGTGCGTATGATTATGATGTACATGCCAAGGATATAAAAAAGGTTTTGGTTGAATTAAATATTACCGATGCTGTTTTGTGCGGTTTCTCTATGGGTGGAGCCATTGCTGTTCGGTTTTTGTCGGGTTATAATGATGGAAATATTGCTAAACTGGTGCTTTGTGGCGCTGCTGCTCCAATATGGACACAACGAAACGATTTTCCCTATAATCTTCCCAAAAGTGCGGTTGATGAGTTAATTGCATTAAACTATAAAGACAGACCTAAGCTATTGTCAAATTTTGCTAAAATATTTTCAGCAACCGAAACATCTTTAAATGAAGGTATTGGAGGGTGGTTAAATGGCATCGGATTAAGCGCATCCTCCCATGCTACAGCTGAGTGTTTGGTGGCTTTGCGAGATACCGACCTGAGAAACGATATGGCCAAAATATCTATACCAACGCTGATTCTACATGGTAAAAAAGACAAAATATGTTCTTTTGACCTCGCTGAACAAATGAAAGCTGGAATCGCAAATTCGCATCTCATTCCTTTTGAGAATAGCGGACACAGTTTGTTTTTGGAAGAGGTGGAAAAGTTTAATGCCGAGTTGATAAAATTTGCAGAGAAATGAGTCGTAAAAACTATATGCTATGGCTAAATATTCAAAAAAAGCAGAAGAAAAAATTGGTGAAGTAATGCACGAATTTAAGGAAGGAACCCTGAAATCGGGCAAAGACGGAAAAGGTGGCAAGGTTACAAACAGAAAACAAGCCATTGCAATTGGAATAAGCGAAGCCAAGGAAGCGGGATTAAAAGTACCCGCTCAAAAGGGAAAAAAGTGATGGGAAACATCTCATTACAAAATAGTGTTTACAATAACTATCAACGACGATACCGAAATAAAGAGCCAAAGTAACATACCTTGCACCATTGGTCTTATTCCTGTTGAAACGATAAGTTCTTTCGTTAATCCAGAACCTATCAAAAGCAATGTGATTTTCAATCCAACTTTAGACAGCATAACAATGTAAGGAGCTTCGGCATGTATAGCAGGTACAAAGGTATTGATGAGCATTGCCAGTACAAACAGAAAAATAAAGTACGGTATTTTAATTTTCTTCGATTCACTTTTGAAGAAAAACACAGAACCAATGGCTATTGGAATAATCCATAAAGCTCTTTCGAGTTTTATGGTTGTGGCTGTTTGCAGGGCTTCCATACCATATTTATTAGCTGCCCCAACGACTGAACTGGTATCGTGTATGGCAATAGCTGCCCATACCCCAAACTGATGTTGGGTAAGGTGCAATAAGTGGCCAATCCACGGAAATACGAATAGTGCAATCGAATTTAAAATAAATATGGTGCCTAAAGCTGCAGAAATT
>JAYVSA010000340.1:0-6689 GCA_043775765.1 Breznakibacter sp.
CACCAACTCGGCGGTAAGAGCAGAGATTAAAGCTTATTTACAGTTTATGAAAAACGATATGGGTTTTGCTGGTTGGAGATACGATATGGTAAAAGGATACAGCGGAAGCTATAATGCCGAGTATAATGATGCAGCCGCGGCATACTTCTCTGTTGGCGAATATTGGGATAGCTACGGAAACATTACGGGTTGGATAGATGCAACTTCTAAAAAATCGGCGGCCTTCGACTTCCCTTTCAAATATGCTTGCAACACCGCCTTTAATGGCAACACTTATGCTGGTCTTTGTTATGCTGGTCAACCGTCGGGTTTAGTTGGTAGCACCTCTTATCGCCAATATGCAGTTACCTTTGTTGAAAACCACGACACTGAAAACGCTGCTGGCAATCCATCACCAGGCAATAACTTAACAAATAATATTCCTGCGGCAAATGCATACATGCTTGCTTCGCCAGGGGTGCCTTGCGTGTTCTTTACTCACTGGAACAACTACAAAACGGAGATACAAAAAATGATTGCAGCACGTAAAGCTACGGGCGTTCATAGCCAAAGTGTGGTTACAAACATTCAAACCGATGCGTCTATTTATGTTGCAAAATCTATTGGTACAAAAGGGGAACTTATTGTTAAAGTTGGTACAGGTAGCTATACCCCACCATCCGATTTCACGTTAGCTTGCTCGGGCACTAACTACGCCATGTATACCAAAATAATAAATACTGGTGCGTTGTTAAATGTTGCTCCTGCAGGTGGAACGTATATTGGCGGCACCTCGGTTACTCTCTCTTCTACTGGTGGCGTAGCTCCTGTTAAAATTTACTATACTATTGATGGTACAACACCTACTGCTGCATCAAATTTCTACTCTTCGCCTATAAACATTACGGTTGATGGTACAGTTTTAAAAGCTATTACAATAGATAACAGTGGCGTTACTACATCTGTTGTTACAAATACCTACCTAACAATACAGCCTGCGGGAATTACAATTAGATTCCACGCGCCTGCCGATTGGTCTACTGTTAAGATTCATGCTTGGACAGCAACCGGCGGACTTACTGGCGCATGGCCTGGACAAACGCTAACTATAGATGTCGAAGGATTTTACGCCTTCACTACGCCTGTAATCAATTCGGGTTTCAACGTGGTGTTTAACAATGGTAGCGGTGTTCAAACGGTAGATATTACCAACATTACTTCAAGCCTCTGTTATCAATACGGGCCACTTTCGGGCGTTAAATACACGGCTACCGTAGTGGCTTGTCCTGTATATACTGATTTAGCATCAACAAAAGAGGCACATTCAGCGGTTGTTATTTATCCAAACCCTGCTCATGAAACGCTTACAGTAGAAGCCGATTTAACCATTACCGATGTAGCCATTTACTCCATCTACGGTTCACTTGTTAAATCAATTCAATTAAACGCAACAAGCGAAACCATTAGCGTAAGCGACTTACAACCTGGCTTCTACAGTGTTGTTACTACTACAGAAAATGGCCAACGCACAACATCAAAATTAATTAAGCAATAAGGCTTAATATAAAACAACAAGAGGTTTCTGCTTCGGTGGAAACCTCTTTATCTCTTCTTGAGCATCACTAAAAACACAACTATTCAACATCCTTTTATTGAACTTCACGCCAATGGGGTATAGGGGATAGTTTGTGCTTATTCGTTCAAAAAAACATCAAAAACTTATAAAATAAATGGCAAATAGATAACCGCCCTCAGGCAAATAACAATTTAACATCTACATTAAAATTAACTCAATGAAAAAGAACGTTTTCAAACTCTTCTGCTTACTCTTTTTAGCGGTACTGCCGTTGATGAGCCAAAGTGCTAAAGCTCAAGTTCCGGCCAACTGCCCCGATGTGATGCTTCAAGCTTTTGACTATTATCCTGAACCTATTAGTATCAATGGTGCTAAACTGGGCTGGAATGACTCCAAATGGACGACTCTAAACTCGCAGGCAGCTGAAATTGGCGCTTCTTTTAACATGATTTGGTTACCGCCAAGTGGCAATGCCGGACCTACACAAACAATGGGTTACTTGCCTATCTATTGGTTCGACCAAAACAGTTCTTTCGGTAATCAGGCCGATTTAAAAACACTAATTACCAATCTTAAAAACAACAACTGTAAGGCCATTGCCGACATTGTTGTAAACCACAGAGCGGGAGTTAGCAACTGGGTTAATTTCCCTACCGAAAGTTACGGTGGCGCTACTTTTACACCCAACATGTCGTGGATATGCAACGATGATGAGTGTAAAAATAACGGCTACAACCCTACGGGAAATTCCGATGAGGGCGAACAATATGGTGCCGCTCGCGATTTAGACCACAAAAACACCGACGTGCAGACAGCTATCAAAGCCTATCTAACATTCTTAAAAAATGACATCGGCTATTCGGGCTGGAGATACGATGTGGCCAAAGGTTATGCACCTTTCCACATGGGCGATTATAATGACGCTGCAGCTGGTTATTTCTCTGTTGGAGAAGTGATGGAAACGAGTTATGACATTGTTAAAAATTGGATTAACAATACAGGCAAAAGATCGGCTGCATTCGACTTCCCTGCTCAACAAGGTATGAGAGAAGCTTTTGGTAGCAACGACTTAACAAAGCTTGTTAGCTCCGGACAACCAAGTGGTTTAATTGCTGCCGACTTAAAAAGATATTCGGTAACCTTTGTTGAAAATCACGATACCTACCGTTACAACTTAGGCTTTAGTGGCAATATTGAAGCTGCAAATGCCTTTATGCTTGCCTCTCCGGGTGTGCCTTGCGTTTACTTCCCGCACTGGAAAGCATTCAAAACAAATATTCAAAAAATGATTGCAGCACGCAAAAGTGCGGGGGTTCACAGCGAATCGGTCATTACAATTTTAAATTCTGCCTCCAATTTATACGTTGCTAAAGCCATTGGCACAAAAGGCGAACTCATTGTTAAAATTGGTTCCGGCTCTTACTCTGCACCTGCTGGCTTTAACTTAGCGTGTTCTGGTACCGATTGGGCCATGTATACAAGTGGCTCTACGCCTACTGGCCCATCATTAACCGTAGCTCCTCTTGGTGGCCTATACATTGGTGGCACTTCAGTTACGCTTAGCTCTTCTGGTGGCGTGGCTCCAGTAAAAATATACTACACCTTAGACAATACAACACCTACCAATAAGTCACTTCTCTACTCGGCACCTATTTCAATTACCGTAAACAAAACCGTTTTACAGGCCATTGCAATAGACAACGGAGGAGCAGCCTCAGACGTAGCTATTAACACCTATCTTACCGAAAAACCAGCTGGCATAACCGTAAAATTCAAGGCACCTACCGACTGGGCTTCCGTTTCTTGTTATGTATGGACAACAGCAACCCCTGCCGTTAACTTGGCTGGTGCTTGGCCAGGAACCGATGTTACTAAAGATGCAAATGGGTACTACGCTTACACCATTAGCAATGCAACATCTTTTCCTGTTAATGTTATATTCAACAACAAAAACAACAATAAACAAACCATCGATTTATCTACAAGCACCAATATCTGTTGGGATCCATCAACCTCTTCTGTTGTTGGGGCTACCACCAAATTTACTGTAACAGAGGCTGCCAATTGCGGCGGGGTACCTGCTCCAACCGTTTCAATTTCCCCTGCTGGTGGAAACTATATTGGTGGCACATCGGTAACACTTACGTCTAGTGAAGGCGCCAATCCAGTAAAAATATATTACACCATCAACGGCACAACTCCTTCTGTAAACTCACCCCTTTACACCGCTCCAATTCCTGTAACCGTAGATGGCACCGTTGTAAAAGCCATTGCAATAGATGCGCTTGGCCAATCGTCGCCAATTCCGTCTGAGCAATATTTCACCTCAGCACCTACTGGCATTACCGTGCGCTTTTTACCTCCAGCAAACTGGACAAACGTGAGCGTATGGGCTTGGATGGGCACTGGAACTCCAAATCTTACTGGTGGCACTTGGCCCGGACAATCGCTTACAAAAGATGCAAGCGGATACGTTGAGTTTACTACCTCAACCCAAAACTCAGGCTTCAACATCATCTTCAACAACGGTGGAAACAATGAGCAAACGGTAGATATATTAAACATCACCGCCAACTCCTGTTACACGACCACAGGTACTGGTGTGGGTGCTGGCACTGCTGCCAATGCTAAAAAATACGATTACGCACAGGGCGGTGGTTGCTTTACCGACATAGAGACCATATCAGCCAAGCCAAGCATCGTCATTTACCCTAATCCGGCACGTGAAACCTTCACCATAGAGTCCAATCTAAATCTTACCTCCGTTAAAATCTATTCAATAAACGGCAACATGGTAAAATCAATGACGGTAAACTCAAGCAGTGAAACAATTTCAATTACCGAATTAGTTCCCGGATTCTACACCGTGGTAGCTACCGCCGATAACGACACACGCACCACATCAAAACTCATCAAACAATAACACCTTCAATAGCACAGCAAGAGAGGCTTCCATCCAATTGGGAGCCTCTCTCTTTTTTATGGCGTGCCGGCTGGGGCAGTCCACGTCTTCACCAGTCTGGGCTAAAAACAGTACATTTCACACCACATCGCCCCACCCGTCCGGCTATCCGTTGCAATCTTTTTGCCCACCAAATCCAAAGCAACTTCCCTATCCACAATGGGCAAAAAGGATTTCCACTCCTATCCGTCACGCGGTTCCACAATGCGTTGGGTCCATTCCCATCATATCGTCACTCCCGGCCGGGGGAGGTCGAAACCTCAAACAACACTACTCTGTACATCTAATATAAAATGAGTGTAAAGTAGTAAACTATTAACCCACCCAATAAATTAAAAACCACACTAGCCAAAACAAAATATTCCACTACTTTTATCAAACACATCAATCACCCACAACACATTACCGATTACTGAACATATAGGGATAATAACTATAATACGGGTGCTGATAGTAATAACAATGGCAATAATTTAAAGAAAATGCGAGTATACTTAGAGAACGCTGGACTATTTACTACTGATGAAATTAATTATTTTCTGTCATTTGGGTCAAATAGTATTTTAGCAAAAGGAGAATATTTTATAGTAAAAGGTCAGACAGCTAAGAAAATTGCATTTGTAAAGTCGGGACTTCTCCGGTCATTTTATTACTCAAGCAATAGCGATGAAGTTACTTACTGTTTTTCATTTCCTTGCGATCTAATAGCTGGGTATTCATCATTGATTACTCAAAATCAAACGAGTGAAAACATTCAGGCTTTAAGTGACTGTGAACTCATTGAATATCCTAAGACATTATTAGATGAGTTAATAAATGCAAATAGAAATTGGTTGTTTTTTGCAAAACAGATGGCTGAAAGCCAATATATTAAACTTGAAAAGAGAATATTTCTTCTTCAAAAAGAGAATGCACTAACACGGTATAACGAGCTTTTAGAAAATCAACCCGATTATCTAAAAAAAATACCACTCGGGCATCTAGCATCCTATCTGGGTATTAGTCAAAGACACTTAAGTCGATTACGAAAACAAATAACTTTTAGACAAATGTCCTAAATTAACTCATCGGATTATATGATTTTTGAGAAAAAATAAAACGATGAAAACAATTCTGATAATAAATGGAAATCCAGTAAAGGATAGTTATTGTTGTGCATTAGCTAACTCGTATGAGCAAGGAGCAAAATTAGGAAAGTTTAATGTTTCAAGAATAAATATTGGAGAGCTCAAATTTAACCCAAATCTCGAATTTGGCTACAATAAAAGAATGATAATGGAGCCTGATATTGTCAATGCAATAAATCAAATAAAACAAGCAGACCATATTGTTTGGATCTATCCGATGTGGTGGTATGGTGCCCCTGCTTTATTAAAAGGGTTTATTGATAGAACATTTCTACCCGATATTGCTTTTAAGGCCAGAAGAGGGAAATTACCTGAAAAGTTATTGAAAGGAAAAAGTGCCAGAATAATATTAACTTCCGACACACCAAGATGGTTTGATTTTTTATTTATGAAAAGTCCTGCTATTAACCAGTTAAAAAAAGGCACTTTAAATTTTTCAGGAATAAAACATGTAAGAGTTACCTATATTAGCCCGATAAAAAATTCCACAGAGGAATTTCGAACAAAGTGGTTAGAAAAAGTCCGTTTATTAGGGCAATATGAAAAATAAACTATTGCCAACAAGGGCTCAAACCCAATTGGGGGTTAAGTGGGTTGCGGTTTACAGCGTTATTAACAACAATGGTTCTCTGTTGATAAAGTTGCGGTACTTAATTCCCAACGGGGTTTAGCTTCGAACATAAAAAACTTCATTCAGAAAACAATAAAAGATGCAATTGCAGCCACATTGGCATACAACTGTAAACGGTTAACTATAAACAGCTTTTATCCGTCATGCTGTTACGTTTTGCCACTTTATCGGTAGTTATACCCGTTGTTTCTTGGATTTGTGCATCCCTATTTGCTTCAATCAAAGGTATTTTTGCAACCCAAAGATTAAACGTTGCTGCAAACACAGAATTTGCCGACAAGCAAAGTAAAAATACGCCCATCATATCGTCACTCCCCTCCTTTGGAGGAGCCGGGGGAGGTCTAATCTCAAACAACACTATTCTTTACATCTAAGATACAATAACTTAAAAGCAAAAAAAATATATGTAATAAC
>JAYVSA010000341.1:0-7369 GCA_043775765.1 Breznakibacter sp.
ATTGCGCAAGACGACGAGGGAAACTTATGGCTTGCAACTTTTGGTGGTGGCTTAAATTATTACAACAGAAAGAGCGATAAATTCTTGCATTTCACGAAAGACAACCATAATACATCCTCTATATGCGGAAATACACTTCAGAAACTCTTTATTGATAGCGATAAAAATCTCTGGATTGGCACCGATGAGGGATTAAATCTTTATTTGAAAAAAGAGAATCGTTTCGAACGCATTACCACCTCAAATTCTCAATTGCCAAATAAATGCGTAAGTTCCATTGCCGAAGACGACAAAGGCAATCTGTGGCTTGGCACCATGGGTGGGGGCTTGTGTTTGATGAATAAACGAACCAAAAACATGGTTGTCTATAAAAATCAGATTTCTAACCCTCGAAGCATTAGCGACAATAACATTCGATGTATAACCAAAGATGCTCGTGGAGTTATGTGGTTGGGTACGCTTCAGAATGGGCTCAATAAAGCGGTGCAAGCAGGTGAAACCATCTCTTTTACCAGATACAGCCATGAACCAGAGAAACAAAATTCGCTTGCAAACAACAGTATATTAACTATTTACGAAGATTCAAAGAAGAATTTATGGATTGGCACCGAAAATGGTGGAGTCGATCTATTTGAGCGAGAACAAAACAGATTTATTCACCATACCAATATACCTGACAACAGCAGCTCATTGGCAAGCAATTCAATATGGTCTGTATTCGAAGACAGTGGTGGCAGTTTGTGGTTTGGCACTTTTAACAAAGGAGTGAGCAAATGGGACACAAATAGAGACAAATTCCTATACTATAATCTTGAGCCAATGAGTTCAAATACAAGCTTAAACTTTACCGTTACAAGCTTTGTGGAGTTATCGCCAGGAATTATACTCATTGGCACCAATGGTGATGGCTACTTTATATGGGACATGGCACGCAAAACATTTGAAAAAAGGAGCCAAACACCAAGTAATAAAAACGGACTCAATTCCAATGGAATACTATCGGCGGCCACCGACGGAAAGGGCAAAGTTTGGCTGGGAACCTGGGCTAACGGAATTAATATAGCCCGCTCCAACATTAGCAATACAAGTTTTGACAAGGTATTTTCCTTTGAGGATATTTTTGCCATCACACGAGATCACGACAACGCCATGTGGGTAGGAACTTGGGGGTCTGGACTTCATATTGTGCAAGATAACTGGCGTAAAGTTTATAATTATATCCCAAATGAAGCCGATCCACTCTCCATTAGCAGCGGCAACATCTTTTGTGCTTTAGAAGACAGTTATCAACGAATGTGGGTGGGAACGCTTTTTGGGTTAAACTTAGTAAGTGGAGATTTTGATACGCGTTTCAACTTTAAAAAATTCTACCACCAAAGTAACGACACCAACACCATTTCTTCAAATACCGTATTAACAATATTTGAAGATGGACAACGAAATTTATGGTTTGGAACGAGTTTTGGACTCAACAAATTCAACCCTAAAAACGATTCTTTTATCCGCATCAACAGCTCATTGCTCTGCGACAAACAGATTAAAGCCATTATAGAAGATACCAATGGGAAGTTATGGATTAGTGCCGACAATCAAATATTCTCATACAATCCGCGAGAGAACAAAACTGTTGCTTACGACAGAAGTGACGGCATAAATACGACGAACTTTAGCGTGGGCGCGAGTTTAAAAACATCAAACAACTATTGTCTTTTTGGAGCAACCAATGGTTTTGTGAAATTTCATCCCGATAGCGTAAAAAACAACAGTTATATACCGCCACTCTTTTTGGTGGATCTTAAAATTTTCAATAAATCGGTTTCGCTTAATGATGAAGAAGGAACGCTCAAGCAACCAATCATGTTCAGTCAGGAAATTGAGCTCTCCTATAAACAAAGCATCTTCACCATCGAATATGTAGCTCTAAACTATTCGCATCCTGAAAAAAATCAGTATGCCTACAAACTCGAAGGACTCGAAAAAGAGTGGAATATGGTTGGTAATCAACGTTTTGCATCTTACTCCAATTTAGATCCTGGCGATTACACCTTTATGGTAAAAGCCTCGAACAACGATAATGTATGGAATGAAACACCCGTAAAATTGCACATTATAGTGAAGCCACCTCTTTGGAAAACGTTCTGGTTTAAACTGTTTTTAACAGCATTGCTTCTCTGGCTTGTCTATTCCTTCTATGTTGCGCGCTTAAAACGGATGAGGCAACAACTCGAGAATCAAGAAAAAGAGTTTGAATCGAAACGTTTTGAAACAGAGAAAGAACTCATTAAACTACAAAAAGAGAAGCTCGATACCGAGTTGGACTATACCAATAAAGAGTTAGCGTCGTCTACCATGAACATTATGCAAAAGAACGAAAAGCTAATTTCTTTGCGAGATCAACTCTTTGAGTTAATGCCCTCTACAGACAACTCAGTTCAAAGAAAACTGCGCCAAATAACCAAAGAGATTGATGACGACTTAGAGAATGAGATGAAATGGGATCGCTTCGAGTCAAATTTTGATTTGATACACGATAATTTCATAAAACGATTTACTGAAAAATTCCCACGTGTGACACACAAAGATTTAAAGATGTGCGCCTTTATACGAATGAATCTGTCGAATAAGGAGATTGCCAATTTGCTAAACATCACCCTACGAAGCGTTGAATCAAGCCGTTACAGAATTCGGAAGAAGATGGATCTCGATTCGGAAATTAATCTTAACGATTTCATTATGCGCTATTAATGAAGGCGTGTAGAATACAAAGAGAAGAGGCTACCGAATTTGGTAGCCTTTTCTCTTTTATGCCAATATTTTTAGGTTAATAAACCAGCTTTTAAAAGTTTTACTTCTTGGTCTGTCAAGTGTCTCCAATGACTTCGTTGAAGACCTTTTTTAGTTAATCCTGCAAAATAAACACGGTCGAGTTTCATTACTTTGTAGCCCAAATGCTCAAAGATTCGACGCACAATTCTATTTCGTCCCGAATGAATTTCTATTCCTACTTGGTTTTTGTCATTATCTACATATTCAACCGAATCGGCAATAATTAAACCATCTTCAAGTTTTATACCAGTTGATATTGATTCAATATGCGCCTTGGTTACAGCTTTGTCGAGATGGACGTGGTATATCTTTTTATGTTCGTACTTTGGATGGGTCAATTTCTTTGTCAGTTCGCCATCATTTGTAAGCAGTAGAACTCCCGTTGTATTTTTATCTAACCGCCCAACAGGATAGATGCGTTCAACACAAGCATTTCTAACTAAATCGAGCACGGTCAATCGAGCTTGTTCATCTTCACGAGAAGTAACAACATCTTTTGGCTTATTTAAAAGAACGTAAATCTTCTTTTCGCTATTGAGTTCCTTTTGATTGTATATAATTTTATCTGTAATCTTCACAATTGTTCCTAGCTCTGTGGTAATTTTACCATTTACTGAAACTAAACCTTTTTGGATAAGTAAATCGGCCTCTCGTCTACTGCAAACTCCCGCATTTGCAATAAAGCGGTTTAAACGCATTGTGCCATCGTTTTCTATTTTCTCTTTGTCACTGCTAAAAGGCGCAGATGTTCCTTTGTTAGATTTCTTTTCGGCAAAAGCTCTTTTCTCGTCCGATAGATTATCTTTCATCTCGCGAGGCTCTTTGGGCTTGTGCGAAAATCGATCTTCGTTAGGATTTGAGCGCGATAGACGATTGTCGCTACTGCGTCTGGTGTTAGCTGAGTTGCTATCCGTTTTTTTGTAACCTCTACCCGAAGAAACTTTGTTGTTGTTAAATGACATTCTTATCTTTTATTTCTGCAAATT
Source organism: Breznakibacter sp. (assembly GCA_043775765.1). Classification (GTDB taxonomy): domain Bacteria; phylum Bacteroidota; class Bacteroidia; order Bacteroidales; family Marinilabiliaceae; genus JAGPHP01. Next base: position 3,813 of record JAYVSA010000341.1, read on the forward strand.
TATATAAAAATATCCATTTATAAGCGTGTCGAATAAAAGAATAGCCCTAGCACGTCCCTCAACGAACTATCCTTTAAGTCGTTATAATCACAAAACCCCCTGTCAGTTTCAAAAATCTGACAGGGGGTTTTCGTATAAACAACCATTACAAAATTTAATATCTTAAAAATCTATTCTTTTATAAAACGCTTTACAACTCTGCCGTTGCTGGTTTGAATAGCAATAAAATAAATCCCCCTTTTTAAAGAGCTCACATCTATGGTTGTGATGCTAATGCTAGGCTCAACATCCTGAAAAAACAAAGTACTCCCCGAAAGATCAGTAATCGAAAGAGTAGCCTTTTTATCTCTCACAAGACTACCTAAATCCGAAATAGATATGTAAGTGGTTGCTGGGTTTGGAAAGATGGTGATGGCGTTGGTCGAAATTTCTTCGAGGGAGTTAGGAATATCCTCAACAATATTTGTAAAATCCTTCCATTGATCTTTCGTTTCATATAACGCCTTTAAACCTACAGGAACGTGTAAAGTGCAAGTGGTTTGGTTAACGCCAATAAATACTTGTACAGATGCACTAATATCAATGGGCGTAGTTGCATAAGCGTAAATTGAAGTTAAACTGGTACAATTCCAAAAAGCCTGGTCACCAATAGTTGTTACCGATGATGGAATGGTTAATGAACCAGCAAAGCCACTGCAACCTAAAAATGCATTCTTTTCAATAATAGCCACTGAAGATGGAATAAGTAAAGATCCTGTTAAATCACTGCAATTATAAAAAGCACCACCACCAATCGTTGTAACCGAAGATGGAATAGTTAATGAACCAGTGTTGGAAATTGGGCAATGAATCAATGTTGTTTTAGTCTTATTAAAAAGCATGCCATCAAGACTCGAATAGTTTGCATTTGCAGCGTCTACTGTAATCGAACCACTAGAATATTGGAAGGCATCCTCCCCAATAGTAATTACTGATGATGGAATAGTTAATGAGCCAGTGAAGCCAATACAAGTTTGGAAAGCGCAATTTTCGATAGTTTTTACCGACGACGGAATAGTTAATGAACCTGAAATACCACTACAGCCTGAAAAAGCCCTTTCACCAATGGTTGTAACCGATGAAGAAATAGTTAATGTGCCATTTAAGCCCCAGCATTCCCTAAAAGCCCCAGTACCAATTGTTGTAACCAATGATGGAATAGTTAATGAACCTGTTAAGTAACGGCAATTAAAAAAGGCATAATCACCAATGGTTGTAACCGATGATGGGAAGATAAACGACTTTAAACTTGTTTTGCCGTTGTAATTTGAAGGATCACAAAAAGCCAATTCTGGTATTCCATTTGGTGGATAGACTGTTGAAGTATTGCCAGAAGGACCTTCAGTGCCATCATAAGTCTCAATATTACTTGCACTTAAGTCTATAACGGCCAATAGTGGCATTGCGTCTCGCATGGTTTTAAAATCGCGCGCATCAATGGTTCCTGTTACGGTGAGATTGGTTACGGTGGTTAAATAACTAGCGGCCACGGTGGCAAGGTTGCCAGCTGTACAAGCTGCGGTTTGGCTTTCTACTGCTTGCGCCGAGTAGTTAAAGGCTGTAAACAACAGCACAGCAATGAATAGTGTAATTTTTTTCATAGTGGTTTAAATTTAATTAGTTGCTCCTTTTAAGCAGGTAAACTTATATATAAATATCCATAGAGGAGATATCCTGATTGTCTTTTACAGAATCCATTTATGTTCAGGAGTTGTAAAATCCAGCACTTTTAAATTCATCACCTTTCCAAGTACAACCGCCTGATTTAATGAATCTTGCATCTCGCCAACAGAGAGTCTTATAACATTGTTTTTGTGTGGATTAACAACTAAATTTAACTGATACACACGCTCGTCCGACCGTTCTTGAACAATAGAAACAGATGATACGTGAAACTTTTTTTTTGCTTTTACCATTCGAACCACAGCAATATATTTTATTTCAGGAAGAGCATCCCATTTTCCAATACTCCACTTATCTATTGATATGAAATCTCTCATTCTGTTTGTTAAAGGGTCAATTTCTTTGCCAGTAGACGTTAAGGCTATTACCCCTGCCAAAACCATTACGCCAACACCAATCCATTCATTTGCAAGGTAAAAAAGAGCTAGTCCAAGCAAGAGCCCGATGAATCTGTATATGGTAAATCCGGGTTTTGTACGTTCTATTTTAAAAGAGTTTGTTGTAGCCATTCTTTTGTATATTTTTGCCAAAAATAGTCTTAAATAGATAATTGTTCAGTGGATTTTCTAATTAATTTTCATTGTTGAGTCTTAGTTCAATTAAATGAGGCTTAAAATTCCACAAAGCACAATATTTATTTCTTATTTCGTTATAGATTTAAAAACTTTTTGTTATTTTTAACACATACGAAAAAAAAATGTTATGAAAATAATTCTTGTACCGATTGATTTCTCAACAGGCTCCATAAACGCCCTTGACTATGCTATTCAAATAGCAAACGTTTTAGTGTGTAATTTGCGCATTGTGCATGTAATGACGGGCAAGAATTACCCGATACAGATTGCCGATCATTTTGGGAAAATTGGTGAGCCTGCACTTCAAGAGTGCATGAATATTTTAATTGAAGAGAAAAAAACTGCATATACCGTACCGAATGGTGTTTTCGACTATAAGTTACGCACTGGCAATGTTGTGAAAGAGATTACCAATCAGGCAAAATACGATGATGCTACAATTATTGTTGTTGGCACTCATGGTGTATCTGGATTTGAAGATAATTGGATTGGATCTAACTCCTATCGTTTGGTTTCACACAGCTCTTGCCCTGTTTTAACAATTAGAAATGAGTTTAAATACAATGGTATAAAACGCATAATTATACCTATTGATATAACTCAGGGCAGTCGATTAAAAGTTCCTGCGGCTACTGGTATGGCCAAAGTATTTCATTCAGACGTATTTGTTGTTGGACTTCGTGAGTCGAATTATGAGTTTGTATTTAACCGTGTTCGCACAGCCGCAAAACAGGTTCAAAAATATGTTGAAGATCAACTCGATATAGAAGTACAGCTCGATATGCTTAGCGGAAGTGGCATCACTGAAAAGCTCATAGAGTACAGTCGCGAAAATAAAGCCGATTTGATTATTGAGAATTTGATACACTCTTCGAATCCGCTCGACAATCTTGTAAATTTCAGCGCCAATCACATTGTAAATAATTCAGTAACCCCCGTATTGTTTATTCCAACGAACGAATAATGCACTATCTTTGCAAAAAAGTTTTTACGGAATGACACGTTACTTTATTCTCTTAGTGGTTTTTAGTTTTACTTTATCGGGTTACGGCCAAGATGGAGCATCATCTGACATTTTTACAATGGTGACTACTCCGTCTAATGGCGGAAAGATTACTCTTATTCAAGATCAGTCAATAAATAAATTGGTAAAAACCCATCTTGAAAGCAATAGCAGAAACGAGACAATAGATGGCTTTAGACTTCAGCTCTACTCTGGATCGTCGAAGAAAGCTAAAGCCGATGCTGTTGCAGCCAAAT